>NZ_JADMOU010000033.1:0-61212 GCF_015558905.1 Bacteroides sp. D55t1_190419_B8 | reverse complement strand
TAAAATCAGCAAAAAAAAGGAATCCCGCATACAGATAGCAAACTTTAGCTATTACGTATGCGGGATTTAGTACAACGGACGGCTCCTTAAAATCCATATTGCAAAGCTATACGTAATATTCTGATTTTTCAAAATGAATAATAGCTTGAATATATTATTCATGTAATAAAATATGACTATTTTCGTACTTATTTAATTTATGCGCATATATATAGAAGCTATGTAATTAAAACAGAATAAATATATGAGCGTATAATTTAACTATATTTATACTCCAAGTATTCTTGAACTTGCAAAACCTTTTATGGCACTCCTTGTTTTGGCTTGTGAGGGGCAGGTTGGAAATTTAAATAATGTGCAAATAATAGCAAAAAAGGAAGGGAAGAATATGACAACATCAGTTAGGCTTATGCTGAATAAGGGCAGGAGATTGAATAATGGTACTTATCCTTTGGTGTTTCAAGTGATACATAGTAGGAGAAAGAAACTGTTATATACCGGATTCCGGTTAAAAGAGGAAGCATTCAATGAGGCAGAGGAAAAGATTGTTGATGGTACGGATGCCACACTAACCGCTACGGACATCACAAAGATGAATCGTGAACTGCGGAAAATGAAAAATATGATTCATACACGGATCCGGCAGCTTGAACGGACAACGGAGCCTTTTACAGTAGAAGATGTATTGGCACAATTCACCCGTGCGAACGTAAGGCAGCAATTTTACATACTGCGCTATATTGATACACAAATTGAACGGAAGAAAAAGTTGAAGAAAGAGGGGACGGCTGCGGCATATAAAAGCACGCGTTCATCATTGGCTAAGTTTCTGGACGGTTCGGACATCCGGATGCCAGAGATTGATTTACGTTTTATCCGGCGCTATGAGGATTTTTTGTATAATAATGGAGTTGCCGAAAATACGGTGAGCTATTATTTGCGGAATTTGCGGACTCTTTATAATCAGGCTGTGGTGGATGGCTATCATCCTCATGGAGAATATCCCTTTGTGAAAGCGCAGACGCGTCCGGCTAAAACAGTGAAGCGTGCCTTGAGCCGTGAGGATCTTCAAGCTCTGGCGAATCTCAAACTAGAGGATGCTCCTGAACTGAAGTTTGCCCGTGACCTGTATTTGTTTAGCTTCTATGCGCAGGGAATGGCCTTTGTGGATATTGTCCTTTTGAAGAAATCTGATATTTATAATGGTGTGTTGACCTATTCCCGGCATAAGTCTAAGCAATTTATTCGCATTGCCGTAACGCCTCAAATGCAGGAGTTGATGGATAAGTATGAAACAGAAGGAAAATATGTATTTCCGATTATCCGTGACAATTCTTCTTCAGAATATACGCAGTACCGTCTGGCCTTGGGGCGTATAAACCGGCATTTGAAAAGAATAGCTGCCATGATTGATGTCAAAATACCTTTGACTACTTATACAGCCCGCCATACTTGGGCTACCCTCGCCCGTGACTGTGGTGCGCCGGTTTCCGTGATTAGTGCAGGATTGGGACATACATCAGAAGAAATGACCCGTATTTATTTGAAGGAATTCGACGTTTCCCAACTTGATAAGGTGAATAGTATAGTGACTAAATTGTTCTAAAAGTAAGATTTTTCATACTATAATTCCTGATAAAAAAATTGCAGATATTAATATTTTATATATATTTGCATTATTGTAATCTATTCCATAATAGAGAGTAGTACAAAAAGGGTTCTATTGATTTATTTGTTTTCACGTTGCAAAGTTAGCCTATATTTATTTTATATTAATTGCAATAAAGTCCGAAAATTTGTTCATTTTGTACAAACATGGAAAATACTTGCTAATTTGTTTCATTATTAGCCTGACAGCGCTTAATTAATTGTTTGGGAGTGCATCCGAAATGCTGCTTGCAGTAACGGCCAAAATAACCTTGTGACTCAAATCCCAGTTCTTCAATGACATCTTTTATACATACCCCGGGTTCAGTCAGTTTTTTCAAAATCAGTTGGTTTCTTTGTTTCAGCATCCATTGTTTGGCTGTCATTCCGAATACTTCGTTGAATCTTGCAAAAAAATAACTTCTCCCCAGATTGGACAGAGAAATAAGTTTCTCGATATTATTCACTTTGGTATAGTTGTTCATGATAAAATCTTTAAAGTCAATGCTTTTTCCAATAATAGGATAAAACAATGTTGCAATATCTTTTTTCTCATAAAACCCGCGAAGTAGGAAGAATAATTCCTGTTGCATCAGTGTGTGCAGGTGTAAACAGTTCATGCCATTTCTGATGCAGTGGATCAGCACCTCTAAAAAGGGAGTCAGCGGATAACGTATTCTAATCGGTTCGAACAGGTATTCCATATTTTCGCAAATATTTGATAATGATTGCAATAGTAGTTTGTCGCAGTTGTTTTCTGGTATATCGAAAAACATTAAAAGCAACTTCGAATCCTTGGGGGCCACTCCTTTAAATAATGAAGAACGTGGAATCAATACCATGTCGCCTGTTTGAAACGACTTGTCGCGAAACTGGTTGTAGCTTATAGTTATGTCACCTTTGAGAAAGAATAAAAGGTAGTTTTTATTTGTGTGGTCTTCTCCAAATTCTGCATCTTCCGTAAATTCAATAAATTTGAATCCGGTTTCGATGGCAGTCATATAGTTTTGACATGACAAATGCTCTTCGATGTATAGCAACTCGCTTTCCATATGTTTTGTTTTTATGAATATTATCAAAATTGTTTGACCTGTCCGATTTTCTTTGTTTCACAATTGTTTCAGAATCTATTTTCTTAATAAATTAAATATCAGCTTTTTGTTTGAACATTGTTTTGTTTTATTCTTCATTTATTGATTCTGAAACAGCTGTTACATTCGTAAATAATTGTAATGTATTGATATATAGTAATATACGGTGATGTATATGCAGTTTATTTGTGCTACTCTCTATTATGGAATAGAGATGGATAAAGGTGGAGTGAGCTATTTTAATTTAAAAGATATAGTTGTCAAATTTTTTTAAAAAAAACTACTAATGAAAGTAAAAAGTTTATTTTTGTCGATGTGTGCGATAGCGGCATTGGCAAGTTGTTCACAAAGTGACGATGTGGCTCCTACAGGGGGTGATGCCCCGGAAGCAAAGGTTATCCTTAAATTGGAAGGAGATGGAGTAAACGCAACAAGGGCGGCGGATACCGAGGAAGCTGCTACCGAACCCGGTGCTGCTATTGAGAATGTTACTGTGTTTTTCTTTAACCCGACAGGCTTCATTGTGGGCAAACCACAGTTTAAGGCGGTTTCTGATCCCTCTAAGAAGATAACTATTTCTACTACTACGGATGCCGCTGACGTAGTTGTAATAGCCAATCTCGGTGACAAGACCCAGGATGGTACATTTGATGGCATAGCCAGTCTTTCCCAGCTCCAAAAGCTTGATTTCTCTTCTATTGCTACCGACGGTGCTGGTAAAGTTACTGTAAACCAGAGCAAGGACAATTTGTATTCAAGTGGAATGGGTGAAATCACATTTAATGATAATGAGGGTACAGCTAGCGTCCAGTTACATTTTGTGGCAGCTAGGATCAAGACGGTAAAGATTGCATGGACAGCTGGTCAGAATTATGCTGCTGCTGAAACAGATTTGACTACTGATAAAACAAAATGGTTTACCATTAAAAAGGTTTATATGATGACGGCCCAGACAAATTCACCTCTTATTCCGGCCACTACTGGAACGTGGAAAGGATTTGTTCCGCAGAGTTACGCTTTTGCAGGTGGTGTGGCATGGGGTGCTGCACCGTGGACATGGACAGACAACAAAATCGGTGAGCCGAAGCAAACAGATGATTATCTTGCACTCGCTGCGGATCTTGTGGAGAGCACTTCTAATACCAATCAAATAGATAACGCCCTTGCAAGTAAATCCTGGTATCTGTTTGAAAATTCATCTGCTTCTTCCCATCCGACCGGTCTTGTTATTGAGGTTTTATGGAGATCAAAAGAACAGTCAGAGAAACCGGAAGACCTTTTGCCCAAGTACTTTACAATGTATTTTGGTGAATCTGGAACTAGTGGTACTGCCCAACCGCTTCTTGAAGCCGGAAAGACTTATACCATGACTCTGTCTTTGAAAGGTAGTTTTAAACCCGGCGGCAACGCAGGTGGCGGTGGTGACGATCCGACTAAGCCGAGTGTAGACGCTTCAGTTGAGGTAACTGTAGACGCTGCAAAATGGACAACTGCCGAAATCACAAAAGATTTCCAATAATTCTGGCATCCCCCTCTATTCTTTATAATTAAACAAAAGAAAAATTCTTAGAAATCGGTATGTGCCCGATTGTAATCCGCATTCGGGCACACTCCGTTCTTAGCAAAGATAAAAAAACAAGAAAGAATATCCATTATGACAGGTGACTACAAATTCCGGTTCATGCCGGGGATATTATACTCTATGTTCACACTATTGCTGTTATCAGGATGCATAGCTGAAAATAACGACGATTGTTTCAAGGGTGTCCCTCTGAAAGTGAAACTTCCTGCCGGTATTTCACAGGAAACCATCAAGGATATGAGCCTCTATGTATTTGATGACAAAGACTTGTTGCTTGACATACTCCCTGTGAACAGTACGGAACCTGTTAATCTGGATTATCCGGGTATTCCTACCCTTCATTGTGTAGCCTTGTGCAATACGCAGGACGGTACGATGCTCGTCAGCCCCCTGAAAAAGGGCGATTTATGCTCCGACGGTTTCATATCTATGAAACCCTCCGCACCCACAAGGGATGCACAGAGCATATCCTACACCCCTCCGGCCGATTTATTCTACGGAGAGCTTAAAATAGAAAACACTTCGACGTCCGCCCGGGTAGAGGAACAGACTTTGGCTGTTTCACGGATGGTAGCGTCAATGAATATAACCGTACGCGGTCTGGAACTTCTTAGCGGAAGTAGTGACGGCGATTATTCGCTCGTTGTGCATGAAACTGCCAGCCGCCTGGATTTTGAAGGTCATTATGGCGGTACTCCTGCTTCCTATCGATTTTCGCCCCCTTTTGAAGCGGGAAAAGATTATAAGATTCCTCCTTTCAACCTGTTCCCTACTCTGGAAGGAGAAAACCAAGGAGTGACCATCGATATCTATCATGGCACAGAGCGGATCAAAAGTCTGAATACGGACAGCAGCCACCAACCCATCATCCCGGTCGTGGGACAAACCCTGAACGTGCTGTTGGATTTCAAATTGAGCGTCAGTGTAGAGGTCAAACTCACCGAATGGGGAGTAGAGACTGTCTGGAAAGAATATAATTGAATCACCGGACGGTGATTGTACATACAGAAGATAATGTCATAGAATATGAAGAATAACCATATATCGAATTTAAGTAAGTGGGCAATGCTTGTCGCTGCAATGATATTGCAAATATCATGTCAGCAGGACGATTCATTCTCCCCGGCTGCGGATTCTGCCATCATCAACCTGTCCGTATCCGCTGCCAATAGCGGAACGACAATGGATAATGATGATACCGCCTCGGCCATTAAGTCCCTTTGTATTCTTCAGTTCAATGCGGATGGAAATGCCTTCGGTACCTTGCGCCATGTGGGTATGGGTATGGAGATAGCTCCGAACAGTGGAAAATACAGCGCTACACTGCTGCAAAGTGTAGACAACAATGACAAATACAAACTAGTCATCCTTGCCAACTTTCCCGATGACGATTACGGAATCTTTTATCGTATGGGGGGGAAGAGCTATGCGGAAGTGCAGCAGGCCTGCCTGAGCGCGGAACTTATTGGAGAAAGCAATGTGCTTGAATTTACTGCCGCTCAACCGTTTCCGATGTTCGGGATAGCTAAAGACGGAGCTCCCCAGATTATTACTGAGACGATGAATCTCGGCACGGTGTCATTGGTACGTGCGGTAGCGCGGGTAGATATCGGCATCGGGACAAAAAACGCCGATAACAATACCTGGAACAAAGGCGGCGTGCCGTTTGACATGACCCAGGTCCAGATATGGAAAGACGGAAAACAATACGCATATATGCCTGTAGAAAACAACTTCTCTTCTTCGGCAGGGGCATTGACAATCAACAGTCCTTCCCCTGTCGGAGGTACGGAAACAAAGATCTACGGCAGCACGTACATTACCGGTACCACTTATTGCTCGGAAAAGATCTATGTGCCTGAAGCCGATTTGCTATGGGGAGATGTATATGATACCAATCACTCCAATCGCCTCGCGATTATCGTAGGGGGAAAGTATAACGGCTCGGCGGTGGAAACGTTCTACCGCGTAGACTTCACCTACGATGAGGGGAGTAAGGACAAGATGAACATACTGCGCAACCACGTATACCAGTTTACCATCAAGAACGTGAAGGACGCGGGTTATGCCACTGCCGAACTTGCGTACACCAGCAAGCCGAAAGGCTTGGATTTCAGCGCCGGCATGATCGAGGACTGGGTATCAAACGAAGAAACTTCCGTACCTTCCATCCTGGGATACTACCTGACTTATCAGGGATTTAATGGAGAGAATGTGGACTGGACTTACACTGCGGGTGCCTCAAAAGTAATTCCCAAGAAGAAGTCTTATTGGGGTACTAATATATATCTTCCATTCAACTACAATAATTTTTATCAGGAAGGAAATAGTTTTTATGCTCCGAATATTTCGGGAGGACAAAACGGGAGCTTGTATGCTACGGTGGCGGATGCCTTTTCCTATGAAGGTACCTTTCCCAATCTGATGGTTTCCGGTGATGATATGGTGGATGAATCGGGTAATGAGAAGGTCCAGTGGAAGACCGGAACTACGCTGACAGCCTTTGACTTATGCCGGGATCTGGAAGAAAACGGATATGACGACTGGAGACTTCCGCGACTCTCGGAACTGGCGTTTATCTATGTGAATCAGGGAAGCTTGGAAGCATTGCGAGGCTTCACACCGTTGTCCGGGACTTATTGGTGCGGGAGCGAGTATCTGGTACCCAATGCTACAGACGACCAACGGAAAAAGTCCGCTTGGGCATGGGCTGTCGATTTTACTCCTACTACCGGATACGCATCGTGGCATCAGAAAACAGAAACATTGAAAATCCGTTGCGTACGTCAGCAACAGGATAAACAGAATTTTAGTAAAAAGTGATTGAAACGATATACAAAGATGAATATGGATACAAACAAGAAATATACCTTGCCCCGGGCAATCCTCCTGACAGCCTTCTCTTTACTTCTGGCCGGAGCCTGTGACAACCATATCTATGACGGACCGGAGTCGGATACTCCGGCAAAGGAGGTTTCTCTGAACTTCAACGCGTCCATAGAAAAGACAGAGCCCGTTCAATCAAGAAATTTTATACCCACAAATGATTTTACCGGAAATTCCTATTCCTTTGGAATGTCCGTCACTAAAAGTGATAACGGGAATGAAATTTTCAAGGGATCATCCGACATGACAGCGACAATGAAGCGCACCGACTCCTCTGCACCGTGGAATTGGTCTTTCATTGACAATTCAACTCATTCAAGTGTCACTCCCGTGGGGTCGGAAGGTAAAGCGTTAAAAGTGGTTGCTTACTATCCGCCTGTCCCATCCGCTACCAAGGATGTCTATACGAATGGCATCCCGTTTGATTTCTCCGTCAGGACCGGTCTCCAACAGACGGATCTGCTCTACAATACCGAGACCATCTATCCGTTCGCTCCATCTGATAAACCGGTGGTAACTATTCCTTTACACTTCCGGCATGCCTATACGTGGATCGTTCTTAACATCACGAAATATGTGGATAAAGGACCGGAGTTCAGGCTGAGCAGTGTTTCCCTGGATAACCTGGGGGGAGGCTGGATTAAAAACAAAGGAGCTATTGACCCGGAAACAGGGTTGGTAAAGGATGGAGCTACCGCCGGTCCGATAGGAGTAACCGTAAACCCTGCTGCGGTATTGTCCACTACGAAGGTTCTCACCTACCAGTTTCTGGTTCCCTCGTTCATGGATTCCAAAGTCGGTGACGGCGACCTACTCATCATATTGAATGTCAATGGAATTAATGAGCTGTTTACGCTGAGTAAGCTCTATCTTAACAAAAGTGACGATGGTAAGTCGTTCGGTTTCAGACAGGGATATAAAAACACGTATAATCTGGTCTATAATAACTCCGCTCTGAGTTTAAGTATTCAGAGCTGGAGTTCAGAGGTAATTAATGGTGGTTTTGGAGATGATATAACGCCTCCCTCCGCGGATAACTATAGATGGATAGATTTTTCAAATATAGAGAAATTTCCAGTTCCTAGCGGATATTATTGGCCGAAAGCCCTTATTCCGGGCAATCCATATCAGACTATATATCCTCCAAAACCTACCTCTTTAACCGTCGGTGAGCATACGTACAAAAACTACCTTACTACTGTGGACTATGGCGGTAACGGAGATTATGTGCATGTTAATGCACCAGCCCCCGAAACACTGCCCACGGACGGTCTAAAGATTACGGATGATATAAACGTCTATACAAACGAAAAAGCTTATCCGGTAATTCAGATAACCAAAAATGATGTCTCCGTTATGCCTGTTCCGTGGGAAAATGAAAACGGCGAGTTGGTTGCGAAAGAACTTTGCAGAAAATATAACGGGGGTGGTTTTCATGACTGGAGACTTCCGAGAGCCACAGAGTTGCGGGCGGTATTGGTACTGGTATCGGCTAATGGAGGTACATATGCGGATTTGAACTTTGGAAGTGATGCGAATCGAAATAAACCATACTGGACCGGTACGGAAGTAACTGAAAACGAAGCATGGGGCATGTCTTTTGATTATGGAAGTGCTGTTGTGAATACTAAGTTGGTGCTATCTCCGTACGATAAGAAAACGACGGGTTCTGTGCGCTGTGTCCGTGATGCTTCATAAGTAATGATATTATAACAATATACAAATGAACGATATTATCATGATAAAAAAAATAATTCCGGTATGTATCGTCTTCCTGGCCTTAGGGGGATGCACGGAGGACAGCCTGTTGCCGGACCCGGGAACATCTTCATCCCCGGACCCGGTGACCGTGAAGCTTACCCTGGGCATAGACGGTTATAATACCTCGTCCGACGGGAAAACACGTGCGGAAGAAATGCCCCCTGTGCTTAGGATGTCTTCGCCGGATATGGATGTGGAACTTGTGGCGACACCTGCCGTCACAAGGGCGGCTTCGTCTCCTGCCGTGAGTATTCCTGAAGATTATGCCGTTTATTCGTACATGGGCTTCCAGTTTGACGGAACACTACCGGACGGAAAACTGGTGGAAAAGAAATATTTTACTTCTCCGGACGGCTCCATCAAGACAGATGAGGTGGAGATTAAATCTACGGGAGGGAAGAAAAACATGATTGTGGTTTTGGCCAACGTCAATGAGAGTGACTTTAGCGGTATGACAGTAAGCAGTTCCACCTATGCGGATTTACAGAAACTCTTTATGACACGGGCGGATAATAATAGCGTTTTCCCCAGAAACAAGCTGATACTGACGGACACGAACGGCGCCCCGCTACAGGAAAACGGAAAGGACATGGAAAGAACAGGAATCGTCATGTGCGGCCAGGTTGCCGCTGAAATCTCTACGGGCAAACAGCTATACGTCTCTTTGAAGCGCACCGTGGCAAGAGTGAAATTCAATATAACAACCACTTTTAAACATTTTATAGACGTTCCGCATACGTGGGAGGTAGACTTGATGAACATTCCCACGCAGAGTTATTATAGTGTGATTGGAAGAAAAGCCGTTTTCCCTTTAGTGGATTTGAACAGCTCCGACTTTTTTTGGTCTAAAAAACTCGCAGAGAAGACAACCGTCGCAAATCCAGTGATTAATACGGTGCCTGTATACATCCCGGTCAATCTCCAGCAGAGCGTACCGACCTCTACGCAGAGTACCCGCCGCGATAACTCACCGAAGGGCGGTACTTACCTTCAGATTATAGGACTGGAGAATAAGCAGATCGCTGGTATCCCGGATTTACATATTGTAAAAGATTTCTCTATCTACCAGTTGTTTTTGGGAAAGAACTTCACGACTGATTTCGGCGTGTACCCCAATTACGACCTGACTTACAACATTGTCCTGAAAGGAAATAGCGCGGAAGACACCAATGTAGTCCGGTTGATACCCGGCTATTTCTCGGGAGAACTTACGGCATACGATGCAAGTGGTAATCGCTTGTCGTCGGTCACTGACGCGAATGCCGTTAAATGGCAATACCCGAACAAGATAGAGGTTTACTTTTTGGACGGATACTATCCGATGGGAGGTTCGTCCGGCACCACAACGCCGGGAGCAACGAACCTGAAATGGTATGCGGGGTCGGCGCCACTCAACAAACGGGAAGCCACTTCGTTGACGGACGGACCTGCGAATACCGCACGATTGCAAGCCTCCGGCGTTCCTTGGGAAGACTATGCGGCTGCCCATACCTGCTACCGCGGACTGAATGGATACGACCAGGGGAAACCGGCCGGTGATATCCTGTGGTATCTTCCTTCTATCGGCGAGTTGATAGGAACCTGGATTTCCTCTTCAAGTACGGCAAGCCAGCTGAGTGCCGGTTACTGGTCGTCTACCGCCTGTCCGGATGTCGATAAAGCCTTTGTAATCACGAATGAAGGGAAGGTGTACTCCGACGCTGTCGGCAATACGCATGCCGTCAGAGGTTTCCAGGATCCGGTCAAAGCCAGTCATGCGAGCAATTAGCGATAAGTAAACGAAATGCAACCTAATAAGAAATAAAGATGATGAGTTTCAAGACCTGTTCCATTCTATGGATCGTTTTATTCTGCTTCGGCCTTCCTTCGGGAGTTTTTGGGCAGTATATCCAGAAAGATACTATCGGCGGAAAAACGTATGCCGTTATTTATGCGGAAGGACTGGCTGGAGCCGCCCAATGGGGAAGCGGAGTAAAGATAATGCGGAACGGCGCTACCATCCGGCATCAGGTTTCCAAAGGAAACGGTGGAAACTTGAGCGTCAATGACAGAATACCGTTTCGCTTTATTGTGGCACCCACGGATGTGGGAAGCAATGATAAGAATTGGATGGCAGTGCAAGGAGTAAATGATGGCGGGCAGGATGATAATCCGGATTTTGCCACCACTGCAAATACAGGGTGCCGTTGGTATGGTACTGCCGGCGCACCGGGTGAAGGGCGCAAATGGCGTGTTCCCACTCAACGCGAGCTGCAACTGATGTGGATGTTTCGTGAAGCCATTGGGGCGATATATAAGGACAAACTGATGGAAGAAACCGGCAGGACGAAAAGATACTGGTCTTCCACTGAAAAGGGGGCAACAGATGCTTGGTTTTTTGATTTTACATCGGGGAAACCTTACTGTGATATCCAGGCTAAAAGTACGGCGAACGGTATGGTGAGATGTGTAAGTGATTATTAACCCAATGACAAAATGTAACATGAGAATTCCGGAATTAGTGTTCGACAAGGAAGGTAAAAACCTGTATCATATCTACCTGTTTTTCATCGAAGAGAATTGGTGGTGCTTCGGCCATTCCGCCCATTACCTGAGTATGATCTATCCGCAGCTGGAGGGTGTTGAGGCAAATGGTGAGAATGTTGCCGAATCCATACCTTGTGTATATGTACCAGAGCGCTACCTGGTAAATCTTACCGACCGCTATGATACGCTGGTTTCGGACACATGCCTACAGGTGAGTCCTCCGCCTGCCGTTTATAGTTACCGGAAAGAATATGACAATTGGTGTACACAACTAACTGTCTGTTAATATAAACTCCTTATATTGAAATATCAATGAGACGAATTGTACGATATTGCTTATTGTCCTTTTTCCTGCTGCTTGCAGGCAGTCTGACGACCCATCTGCGGGCGCAGTTCTATTCAGTACAGACCAATACGCTAAAATTGGCCACTACCACCTTCAACGCCGAGGGCAGCATGATGCTGAGTACCCATTGGACGCTGAACCTGGGCTTTTCCTATAATCCGTGGAATTTCAGCGACACGCGGAAGATCAAGCACTTCCTGCTGGAACCGGGCGCACGTTATTGGTTCTGGCAAACTTATGCCGGTAGTTTTATTAGCATGTATGCCATGGGAGCGCGCTACAACGTGGCGTGGGACGGACTGCTGGATGGTAAATATCGTTATCAGGGCTGGGGCTATGGTGCGGGAATGACCTACGGGCGTTCGTGGTTGCTGGGCAAACGCTGGAATATGGAAGTCGAAGCAGGTTTGGGACTGTTGGTAACCCCCTACACGAAATATCGTTGCGAACACTGCGGTGACAAGGTGAAGTCGGGCACTTATTTTCTTCCGACACCTAAGCTGGCATTTAATCTTGTTTATTTATTCTAAGGTTGATCCTTGTCGTCAACCCATGGGTGTATGAAGAGTACTAAAAGTTTCTATATTCTGTTCCTGATCATGCTTGTCACCGCATGCTCTCCATTCGGCAGGCTCTACAAAGAGCAGCCGAGGGTGATGTTGGCATTGCCCGCTGCGCGGAAGAGCCCGCCGAAGCGTCCGGTGGTAAAACATGACTCGGTTATCTCTACCCCGTCTTCGAACTTCGTCTTTGTCACTTCCAGGCCGGGTGTGTCCATGGAATGGGATAGTATCCATAAAGAGAACCTGACTACCATGGCATTGGATGAAATTGTGATCTCTGCCAATACCACCCGCAACACGGCGGAACGCAACGGGCTGATTGATGTTGAATTTGTAGTAACGGTGCCCCGTGCCTTGCAGCAGGATAACTGGATGGTGAATGTCCGTCCGGTTCTGATGCGGGGAGATATGCTCGATTCCCTGAAAGAACTGCGCTTCACCGGACAACGGTTTCGCGAGTTGCAGGAGCGTGACTACCGGCGTTATGACCGTTTTCTGGAAAAGATTATCCCGGACTCGGTCAATTTCTACCGTACCTATGTCGACTATCGCTCTTTCGAGCGTTATCTGGAACGTCTGAAGTGGTATAAGCGTGGATTGGAGAAACGCTGGGCGATACAGGGTGCCAAGAAACGGCGTCCTGACCCGTTGCTGCTGCGTTTTGAGATGTTCAACCGTCAGGCTGCCGAACGCGACAGCCTGCTGAAAGACCGCATGCTGGAGAACTCGTACCGGATGATCACACGCCAGTGGTGGCAGTATGACCGTGCCTTGGCACGGGTGAACGACACGTTGCAATATCAAAACAAATACCTGCTGGAACGCTTCCGCTTCTTCAACGACAAATGGGCGAATTATGCCCGAAGCCTGGAAGATGATTCCCTCACCTGCGCGGAAAATGCCAAAGCGCGTGCGGAAGCATTGATTGCCCGTAAAAGCTACTTCTATGACCGGGCGTTGAGTGCCGCCGCCTGGCAGGCGGAACGCAGATTCAACCGGATACATGAAATAGGAGCGGAACTGGGAGCGGAACCCGGTGCGCGGATCTACTCTCCCCGCTTTGATTATTTCAATGAAAAGATGGAACGGCTGGACGCCGGCCTTTACCGGTATTACCGCATCAGGGGCGCGCGTGCCGAAAAGAAGGAAAACCTGAAATTCCTGCGCGCTTTTCTGGCAGGGAATGACACGACACACCTGAACCGTGAGCAACTCACGGAAAAATATATCCGTCGTTATGAGAAAGTAAGGAATTTCCTCCCGATGTTCCATTTTCGCCGTCCGGACTTGGACACCCTGCCTCCTTCGTGGGTAACGGAAACGCAATATCAGGAGAGGCCGGTCCGGCCGGATACGGTACGGACACGTAAGGTCCTGCTGTCGCAGTTCTCGAAAGAAGAAATATACGCATATTATGAATCGCACGGACAGGGAATGCCCGACAGGGGACCCGCCGGATTTTTCCGTGGATTGTCGCCTTTATTGACTTATCACCGCATTCTGTCCGACTCGATGCAGCGACGTACTCCCGGACCTAAGGCATTCAGGAATTTAGAGCGCAGCCAGGTGGACTCGGCAGCTACGGTTGACCGCTACATGCGTCGTTACGAAACCCTGCGGTCAGCTTATCCGCAGTACCGTCTGAAACGTGAATTGTATAATATCAATCCGCCCGCCCTTCGTCATGCCGCCAAGCAGGCAGGCTATGGAGAACGGATAGCGCGCATCAATTCGCTCGATTCTACCGCTCTGGTAAAAATGTTCTATAAAACGCAGAAGATTGCCCGCAATGAGGCTCGCAAAGCGATGAAAGACGAGAAATACCGTGATATTGTCCGTTTCCCGTTCAACCCGGAAGCTAAACTCGACACTGTGATTTATGCTGCCGACCAGGTACGCTTTCTCTATTCGCAGAAAGTGCCCGCGGATGAAAACTCGGCGCGCATGAAGGTTTATGTGGTGGGCAATGTGCTGAACAGCAACGGTAGCGAATACCCGCTTCCCAAATCGGATACGCTGACTTTTCTGGTGAGTTCGATGACGAAGTTCGTTGACAAGACTCCCCGCTTTGTGCGTAAAATCGTCACTCGCGACGCGGAAGCGAATACCAGTGTGAATTTTTATTTTCCCAAAAACCGTTTTAGTCTGGATGAATCCATCGATGTGAACCGGAAGGGAGTGAAACAGGTGCGCGATCTTACCCTGGCGCTGATGACCGATCCGGTGTACATCATAGACAGCCTGACACTCTTTGCCACCTCTTCTCCGGAAGGTAACTGGCGCATCAACGGAGAGATAGCCCGGAAACGTGCTGAATCTATCCGTAACATTCTGGTGCGTGACTTCACGCAACTGTATGATTCCCTGTCTGTCGGTGCCGCCATGGAGATAGACGATGCGGGAAATATCCGGAAACGGGAGGTGAAAGACGAGATCCCGAACCTGCCGCAACTGATAAAAGTGCGTACCATTCCTGAAGGATGGGACAAATTGCGACGCCTGATCATGGAAGATGAGCATTTTGTCGGTAACAGGGGTGCCGTCTTGCGGATAATAGATAAGGAGACGGATCCCGACCGGCGTGAATGGCTGATTAAGAGCCAGTATAAGGCAGAGTATGCCTACATGCTCGACAAGCTCTACCCGTCCGTACGTGCGGTAGACTTCCGCTTTACCCTTTCCCGCCGGGGTATGCAGCAGGATACGGTGTATACCACCGAACCGGATACGGCGTATGCACGGGGAGTGGAGTGTCTGGAGAAACGCAAATATGCGCAAGCACTGGAAATTCTGCGTCCGTACGAGGACATGAATACGGCCATTGCCTATATGTCGCAGGGATATGACAAAGCCGCTTTGCGGATATTCGGGAATTTGCCTCAGACAGCCGATGTCAAGTACATGCAGGCCATTCTTCAGGCACGTCTGGGGGATGAAGAACAGGCGGTACGGCTATTGCTCAGTGCAGTGGATATGGACGAAAAAATGAAATTCCGCGCGAACCTTGACCCTGAACTGTCTGCACTGGTGAAGAAATACGATCTCTTCAAGGAAGAGGATGATTGGTAATTAGAAAGAGTGAAACAGATGAATCTGGTTTGCCATTAATAATATTAAAAACTAAAAGGATGAATAAGAAAGAATTGATTCAAGAGGTCGCTATTCGTAGCGGCATGTCACAGGCAGATGTGGAAAGGGTCTTAAACCATATCACCGACACCGTCAGAGACAGTTTGCATAATGAAGAGTCCGTAACACTTGTGGGATTTGGAAGTTTCCGGGTACAGGAACGTGCGTCACGCGCGGGGTATAATCCGTCAGCCGGTCAGAAAATGCAGATTCCCGCAAAGAAGATTGTTAAATTCAGACCGGGTAAGGCGCTGGAAATTTAAACATGATTTTATATAATAGTATATGGGCGAAGGCCTTTTTAAATAAGAAGAAGTATTATTTCATGCTTTTCGGATGCTGTTTTACCCGTTACAAATATCTGGAAGCATGGGAGGATATGGAACTTCGTATTCATGAGAGGCAATATCTCGAATGTTTCTTGTTGGCGTTGTTGCCTGCATTGGTTCTTTCCCTGTGGCTTTCATGGTGGTTCATGTTATTGGCATTTGTCAATTATCATCTGCTTTATTGGATAGAGAGATGGTTCGGGCACCATTCTTCATTTGATTGGGAAGCGTTGGAGCATTGTGGCGATTCGCTTTATTTGAGGAAACGGAAATTTTGTGCCTGGATGAAGTGGTATGGTAAAAAAACGCTGCCGCCTTCCGAATGGGATGACTAAATAATTCTCTTGTTATATGTTAGTTGCTGTGAAGCAACTCATTGCCCCAGAATCCATATCCTTTGCCATTCTTTGATATAAAGGAATGGATTTATGGATTCACTGCCTGTGAAGGTAGACTATTGTTTGTTTTGTTTGTGTGGTGCGCCTCTTTCCCGGTGGGGAAAAGGCGCACTTTTTTTGTTAAATGTATGTTCACAGGAATCGACAAATGCGCAAAGAACCAGAATAGGTTAAGGTAAGTTTGTGCATTGTTTGCCATGTGGGCAGAAGTGATGATGATACCTTTTATATAGGTTGAACTTTGGTCGGATAGCAGTGAAATACAATCTGTATATGGCTGGAGCTTTTGAGCAAGTTCTTTCTGTTTGGTGTGATAGGCGTGCTAACAAATGATAATAATTGAACTTCTATTGAAAAATATAGAATAAAAACATCGTTATCTAATTTATTGTGTTACCTTTGTTCCCAGAGTTTGAGTTACGAATCATTATTGTGCAGTTCTTCTTTTTAATATATTATTAGTAAGTAGTCCTCTTCTGTAATTATCCTCCTCACTCCAAATTAGTATTTATTTTAATAAAATTTTTAGATGAACATTTACATTTCAGGTTTAAGCTATGGCACAACTGATGCCGACTTAACAAATTTATTTGCAGAGTTTGGAGAAGTTTCTTCAGCCAAAGTTATTTTTGATAGAGAGACTGGCAGATCCAGAGGATTCGCTTTCGTAGAAATGACGAACGATGGAGAAGGACAAAAGGCAATTGATGAACTGAATGGAGTTGAATACGACCAGAAGGTTATTTCAGTAAGCGTTGCACGCCCTCGTACTGAAAGACCGTCAAACGGTGGAGGCCGTGGTGGTTATAATAACTCTAGAAGATATTAATATCCAGATAAAAGCAGAAGATTCTGTCTTCTGCTTTTGTTTAAAAACTGTTTCCGTTTCATGATTTAACGGAGGAATCTCTACTGAATAGGGAGGACGAAAAATCATTTTACATTTAAGTTCTGCTAATTCTGGCTCTTCTATGCAAAATTAGGAATTTCTAATCCTGTACTTTCCATTCTGAAAATAGATTTATTAGGCTTTTTTGTAATACAATACTCCTGAAATAGTCAGGAGCAAATAGTTTAATAAATTATCCAATAAGGTAAATCGTTAGTGGCAGGCTAGTATTGAGTACTTGGATAAAGTATACTCACTTCTGTCTATCTGTTTTGCCCATACAAAATAAAACATATGAAATCGTTCTTTATAGGAAATATTGAAATTAAAACACCTGTTATACAAGGTGGAATGGGAGTAGGAATCTCACTGTCCGGTTTGGCATCTGCAGTAGCAAATGAAGGCGGAGTAGGGGTTATATCATGTGCGGGTTTAGGATTGTTATACCCCAAAGGAAAGGGCACCTATCCGGAGAAATGTATAAGCGGACTGAGAGAGGAAATTCGCAAGGCACGTACAAAAACAAAAGGTATAATCGGAGTAAACGTCATGGTTGCCTTATCTAATTATGCCGATATGGTGCGTACTGCGATTGAGGAAGAGATTGACGTGGTATTTTCAGGTGCGGGACTTCCGCTCGATTTGCCATCATACCTGCCCTCGGGAAGTGTTACAAAATTGGTTCCTATCGTATCTTCTTCAAGAGCAGCGAAAATTATTTGTGACAAGTGGCAAAAGAACTATAACTATCTGCCCGATGCAATCGTGGTAGAAGGACCTAAAGCCGGTGGGCATTTAGGATTTAAAAAGGAACAAATACAGGATCAGCATTATGCTTTGGAAGCATTGATTCCGGAAGTGGTAATGATTGCATCCAGCTATAAAGAACAGAAACAAATTCCGGTGATTGCAGCCGGAGGGATTTCAACAGGTGAGGATATAGCACATTTTATGGAACTGGGAGCTTCAGGTGTGCAGATGGGAAGCATTTTTGTAACTACTCTTGAATGTGATGCTTCAGAAACATTTAAAGAAGTATATATTCATTCCAAATCTGAAGATGTTCTTATTATTGAAAGTCCTGTCGGGATGCCGGGACGGGCTATTGATGGAGAATTTATTCACAATGTGAATAATGGTTTGGAGAGACCTAAGAACTGTTCGTTCCATTGTATCAAGACCTGTGACTACACAAAAAGTCCCTACTGCATTATCAAGGCTTTATATAATGCAGCTAGAGGAAATATGAAAAAAGGATATGCATTTGCCGGTAGCAATGCCTTTCTCGCAGAAAAGATTAGTAGCGTAAAAGAAGTAATGGCTACATTGGAACGCGAGTTTTTCTTGGCAACCCATAAACTGGCTTAATTAGGAGGACTTTGCATTTCCATTCCGGATTTGTTTGCGTCTTTCAATCTATAAAAACAAAATCGCTGTTTCAATACAGTATAAATAACAATTATGACATTTAAAGAATTAAATATAACCGAACCGATTTTAAAAGCTATTGAAGAAAAAGGATATGCCGTACCCACTCCTATACAAGAGAAAGCAATTCCGCCTGCATTAGCAAAAAGGGATATACTGGGCTGTGCGCAGACGGGAACCGGGAAGACTGCTTCATTTGCAATCCCTATTATCCAGCATTTGCAGATGAATAAAGAGCTGACGAAACGTCAGGGAATTAAAGCTTTGATCTTGACACCTACCCGTGAACTTGCATTGCAGATCAGTGAATGTATTAACGACTATGCCAAATATACCCGGGTACGTCACGGAGTTATCTTCGGAGGAGTGAATCAGCGCCCGCAAGTGGATATGTTACACAAAGGAATTGATATTCTCGTTGCTACCCCCGGACGTTTACTCGACTTGATGAATCAGGGGCATGTACATTTAGATAGTATCCGGCATTTCGTACTTGATGAAGCAGACCGTATGCTTGATATGGGATTTATTCACGATATCAAACGGATATTACCAAAACTTCCGAAAGAAAAGCAGACTTTGTTTTTCTCGGCTACAATGCCTGATACGATTATTTCTCTAACTAACTCTCTGTTGAAGAATCCTGTGCGAATCAGTATAACTCCGAAATCATCGACTGTGGATTCTATTGAGCAGATGGTCTATTTTGTAGAGAAAAAGGAGAAGAGCCAGTTGTTGATTTCGATTTTACAGAAGTCGGAAGATCAATCGGTACTGGTATTCTCACGTACGAAGCATAATGCGGATAAGATCGTCAAAATATTGGGCAAGGCAGGGATTGGCAGTCAGGCTATTCATGGAAATAAAAGTCAGGCGGCACGACAGTCGGCATTGGGCAATTTTAAGTCCGGGAAAACACGTGTGATGATCGCTACTGATATTGCTGCCAGAGGTATTGATATCAATGAGCTACCTTTGGTGATTAACTATGATCTTCCCGATGTACCGGAAACGTATGTCCATCGTATCGGACGTACCGGAAGAGCTGGAAACACTGGGACGGCACTTACATTCTGTTCGCAGGAAGAGCGTAAGCTGATTAATGATATTCAGAAATTGACAGGAAAAAAACTGAATAAAGCTGATTATGTAATCTAGAGATCGGTTTTATTGCATTATTCATTCATATCTAGTATAAATAAAAAATAAGTTCTATGGCAAAATCCATGACAGTTGGTAAACGTGAAAATGAAAAGAAGAGACTCGCTAAGCGGGAAGAGAAACAAAAAAGAAAAGAAGACAGGAAGTCATCTAACAGGGGCAGTAGCCTTGATGATATGATTGCTTATGTAGACGAGAACGGGATGATTACTTCAACTCCTCCGGCAAATAATACAAAGAGAGAAGAAATTAATGCCGAGGAAATCATTATTGCCACTCCTAAAAAGGGAAAAGAGGAACCGGTTATTTTAAGAGGAAGAGTCGAATTCTTTAATACATCAAAAGGATATGGCTTTATTAAAGATCTTTCTGGCGTTGAGAAGTATTTTTTTCATGTGAACAATGTGGTTACCGCAATTTCGGAGAATGACATTGTGACGTTTGATCTGGAACGTGGACAAAAAGGGATGAATGCAATTAATATTTGTCTGGAAAATAAACTGAAACCGGAAGATACGGTTAAAGCCGATCCTGTATAAAAACATGGATTTATATTCTGCTTGTGTAATCGTGTATAAACAAAGATATTCAATTGATATATGAAAAAAGGTAATGTAATGCGTGAGTTTGTTTCTTCCAGCCAAGTGATGGAGAATGCAATCAAAGAGTATAAAAAAAGTGTAGGTAAGGTAGTATTGGTTGCCATTACTCCACGAACTACCATTGAACTTCCTGCGCATTTAACCCAGGCAGAAATAGACGCTCGAGTAGAGGTTTATAAAAAACTACATAGTTCAAAAGTGTAGCTGCTTGTACTACGGAAGTAGGTGCAAAATGGACAAGACAAAAATCCCTTGAATTTTTAAAGTTCAAGGGATTTTTGTTATTGGTCTATTGGCGTGTCTTGAATTGACGGGGAGCCATGTCCCCTATGCTGTTCAATGATTCTCACAATATTGTTCCATTGGTATTGACTTAGATATTCCATTTCTATAACTTACTTGTTTTCTTCCTTTTCTTATGGATTGAATATGTTAAAACTTCTGCAATCTGAGATACATTTGCTTGCAGAAGTGTTTTAACCCCGTATTCATCAAAAGACAGTTGTATGTATATTCAGAAGATTCTATTAGTAGTGACGGGAACCGGGACTTATGCGAATAGTGGCCTGGCAACCGGATTATGGCTTAGTGAGTTTACTCACATCTATCATTGTGCCGGAGAAAGAGGATATGAAATGACGATAGCCAGTCCCGAAGGAGGAAATACGCCTGTTGATCCTGAGAGTTTAAAACCAGTCGTTCTGGATAAGATATCCAGGGAGTATTGGGAGAATCCTGAGTTCAGAGAAATGCTGCGTCATGCCAAAAAACTGGATGATGTTCGGGAGCAGCTATTCGATTGTATTTATTTGGCTGGCGGACACGGAACCATGTACGACTTTCCGGATAATGCCGTTTTGCAGGCAATCATTACGGAACATGATGAAAACAACAAGATAGTGGCTGCAATCTGTCATGGAGTAAGCGGACTGTTGAATGTCAAATCATCCAATGGTGAATATCTGATTAAAGGCAAAGAAATAACAGGGTTCAGTTGGCTGGAAGAAAGCCTTGCCAATCGGAAGAAAGAAGTTCCTTTCAATCTTGAAGCATCACTCAAAGCGAGAGGGGCCAACTATCAAAAGGCATTGATACCTATGACCTCAAAAGTAATTGTTGACAATAATCTGGTGACGGGACAAAATCCGTTTAGCTCTAAAGAAATGGCGGAGGTTGTGCTGCAACAGTTGCATGAGAGGGAGATGACAGACCTGTGAAAGAATGAGATATCTATAAAATATAAACTAATGATTAAGCCTATGAATTTAGATGAAGTACTCCAGTATCGCCGCTCTGTGCGTGTGTATGATAAAATGAAACCGATAGATACGGAGAAGGTGAAACATTGTCTGGAACTGGCAACACTGGCTCCCAACAGTTCGAATATGCAGTTGTGGGAATTCTATCACATCACACAGCCTGAACTGTTGGCGAAAGTTTCGAGAGCCTGCCTCGACCAGAAATCGACAGCCACTGCACCGGAAGTGGTGGTTTTCGTGGTCCGCCGGGATGTCTACAGGAAGCGTGCGCGGTTTGTACTTGACTTTGAACGGGATAACATTCATCGCAACAGCCCGAAAGAACGTCAGGCAAAACGAATCAAAGACCGTGAATTGTATTACGGAATATTAATGCCATTTGTGTATGCCCGCTTCTTGGGGCTTCTGGGGCTGTTCAGGAAGCTGTTGGCTAATATTATCAGCATTTTCCGTCCGATGATGCTCGAAGTGTCCGAGAATGATATGCGTGTGGTTGCCCATAAGTCCTGTGCGCTTGCTGCCCAGACATTTATGATTGCGATGGCGAACGAAGGGTATGATACTTGTCCATTGGAGGGGCTGGACAGCCGTCGGCTAAAAAGAGTGCTGAAGCTACCGCATGGTGCCGAAATAAATATGGTTATCCCCTGCGGAATACGGGATGGGAATAAAGGTATTTGGGGTGAACGGTGCAGAGTGCCGTTTGATGAAGTTTATCGAAAGATTTCTTCTTCTTGATTTTCGAAGTGCTGACGAACTGTACTTACCTGCAAATAAGCAATTATCATAATTGAAATGATTTCACTAGTGTCCCAATTTTAATGGGACACTAGTGTCTTGTCTCATATTCTGACAGATTATAATGGTCAATGCTTATATTATATAAGAACGACTACACTGACTGGATTCCTGTATTACCCTTAGTTCGGACTATATGTTTGATACTCCTCCGAACAGTACTCCACTTCGGGAATATCGCAAATGGTCGTACAGGTCCATAGCTGGCGAGTATAATCAAGAGCGATACTAATGCCGTGATAAGCAGCCAACCGTAGATTTCTTTCATAGAGACAACGAGAGCCTGCGTCTGCACCATTCCATAAAGTTGACCGATAGGCACATGGTCTATGGCAGGATTGAAATCTACGATATTTGAACTGAGTAGTGAAGCGTTTTTAGCCATTGTATGTCTTAGGAATTCCCCAATGAGTGCCGGCCCGAGTGTCGCTCCCATAACCGCTCCTGTGAATCCGTTGATGGTAAGGGCCTGTGGAAATACCTGAAATGGAAGTCCGCTCTGTACAATTGAGGTAAGGAAAACAATGGAGATTATCACGGATGCGGCACCACGAAAAAACAGCGGAATGAAAAGCATCTCTTTCTCAATGCCATAATCTATGAAGAAATAGAAACAGGCAAGGTAACAGGCAGCAAGGACAAATGCTATTGCCGCCATGGTCTTGTACCTCCATTTACGTAGTGCGAAGGTGAAATATGTGAACGCACACCCGGCGATGATTCCAGCGAAAACATACCAGTTCAAGTCGATCAGATTGGTTTCATCAAATCCGAGTATATTTGCTGCATAACTGTGTTCAAACACATGTTCAGTGGCAATCAGGGTGAAGAAAACGAGGTAGATGCCCGTTGCTCGTATCACGTTGTGGTTTCTCATCGCCCTGAATGATATGTAGGGATGGTGAAGGAATGTAGCTCTCCACAGGTTTATGCCGAGACAGGCAAGCCCGATAACTGTTGCACCTCTTATCTCCGTGGCATCCCACCAGTCATAGAAATTGCCATAGACGCAGATGAAAGTAAAACAAAGCATGAATCCCGCCCATAAGATTGCGCCTATCCAGTCGATACCGAGCAAAGGAATGAACATTGGCCCGCGTACAGGCTTCACTAATATCATAACCAGCAGTACCATTAGGGCGAGCAGTCCGGTCATAATCCAGTGCATATATTCCCATTGCGAGAAGAATATAATATAGACGGTGGTGATACCGTTCAATTGTATTACGCTGTCAACTATTATATAGACGTAGCAAAAGAATATCGCCATGTCACGTACAGGAGTCAGCCATAACTGTATTGTGGAGTTACAGGCAAGTGTGGCCTGCATCCTGAACCATCCCGCCACGAAACAAGTGCCGACAAGCAACGGTACACTTGTTGTGTGGGCACATATAATATTGGCAACTATCAGGACTATACCTGAAGTAACCAACTGGGTTCGGGTAGAGAAACGGAACTTGATGCGGAACATGACGGCAAAATTGATGGCCAACCCTATCAGTGAGGCATAGCCTGCCATGAGAATATCCTCTTGCATAAGTGCCGTACTACCTACCATGTCAGATGCGGCGGCAAGATAAACTCCGCTTGAGAACTGGATTATCAGTACAAAAAGAATAAACAGATACGGCTTTAGCTGTCGTGGAATGAAATTGGGAACATCCGGAATGTCGAATGGTCCCTGTGGAACGTGCCAGTCTGCCATATCAATACTTTACGTAACATTCCACATTCATACCAGTACGGAGCCGTTCCATATCTTCCGGCTTGTTGTCTTCCGTAAATTCAATCCTTACGGGTATTCGCTGACGCACCTTTACGAAATTTCCGGCTGAATTGTCCTGCGGGATCAGTGAAAGTGAAGCACCGGTAGCTGTGGAGATTGACCGGATATTTCCGTTGAAAAGAACTCCCGGGATAGCATCCACCCTTATTTCCACCTTACTTCCGGGAACTATGTGGTGGAGTTGAGTTTCCTTATAGTTGGCGGCAACCCACACGTCGCCTGATTCAATAATATCAAGCAGTGTTTGGCCCGGTTGTACGAGTTGACCGACCTGTATCTCCTTACGTGAAGTGTAGCCGTTGCACGGGGCGGTAATTATAGTGTAGCTGAGATTAAGTTCTGCAGTTTCAAGGAGAGCTTTGGCAAGTTCAATTCCTGCTTCTGACTGCGATATGCGTTGACGGTTGACATCGACGACCGATGAGGTTGCCGAACGTTGCCTCACAAGCATTTCGTATCGGGCTTTTTTTACCCCATAGTCCGTCTTGGCACCATCATACTGCTGGCGGGTGACGGCATCCTGTGCCAATAGTTTTTCGTATCGGGCCAAATCTGTAGCTGCATTATCCATCAGCACTTTGGCTTCAGTGATAGATGCCTCATTGACGGCTACATTTGCCGAAGCTGATACAACTGTCCGGTCAGCGACACCGCGTCCGGCGAGGGCATTCTGGTAATCTGCGTTTGCACGGGCTACATTAAGGCGCATATCGGCATCGTCAATTATCACAAGTGTGTCCCCTTTCTTAACCTTCTCGTATTCTTTGAAACGGATTTCTTTGATGTAACCTTGTACGCGGCTATTGAGGGGCACTATCTGCCGACGCACCTGCGCATTGTCGGTAAATTCTACATTGCCAAGGTGAATGAACTTGCTGCCGACCCACAATGCTGCGACAGCGATTACTGCGATGGTGATGATATAAGAAAGTATCTTTTTGCTACGGTGTTTCATATTTTTCCGGTGGTGAATAAAAGTTTATAATAATAGTAGATGATGTTTATACGAGCGTTAACCAGCTGCTTCTCCGCATCGAGTTTTGCATTGGCCGCGTCGAGCATATCGGTAATCAATGCCATATCTGCCGAGTATCGCGTAGAAATCGTGCGGTAATTTCGTTCGGCAAGCTCTGCGCTTTTCCGTTGGTTCTGTAGCTCTTCATAGGCCTCTAAATAGTGTATATGGTCGGCTCTTACAGCAAGCGAGACACTTTCACGTGTGGCGGCAAGTTCTTCTATTGTCCTTTGTGTGGCAGCACGGCTCTTTGCCAAAGACTTGTTGCTTTTATATAGTGAGGAAATGTTGTAGCTGACCCCGACCCCGATATACCAATAGCTTAAGTTGCGATTGATTGGCGGTACTTCCACAAGAATGGGACCGTCAATGCTCCAACCTGCCTGAAGCCCTATCTTGGGCAGACGCTCGGAACGGATGATATTTTCCGCTTTGCGACTTATGTCAACACCGGAACGTGCGAGGCTTAATGACGGAGAGTTCAACATAGCCTCCTGCTGCCACCATTGTTCTCCATTCATCGGTAAAGAACGAGTCAGAATGGTGGAATCCGGTACAACGACAGTTCCCTCGGGCAATCCTGCCGTTGTTACAAGATTGACATTAAGGATGTCGAGAGTATTGTTTATCTTGACAAGCTGTAATTCAAGATTCGATACCAAGAGTTCATAGCGTGTGATGTCATTTTGAAGAGCTGTCCCCTGCTCATAGCGTGCCTGCATTTCTTTCAATACCTTTTCGGCTGCGGATATATTGCTTTCCATAACCCGGCGCAGATTAGTATATTTATAGATGTCAAGATAGAATCCTGTAAGTTGGAAGCGGATATTGTCTCGCTGAAAGTCGGTAGCATACCGTGTGGCTGTTGATTTCAGCCCGGCAAGTTCTATGGCATTTGCCACGGCTCCGCCTGTATAAACCGGCTGGGTGACATTCAACGACAGTCCATTTCCCAGATGTGGTATGGGAGCTTTCTGATAGTCGCTGAAATTGCGTTTGGTTGTAAAGCCATCGCCTATATAACTGATCGAAAGCGATGCTTTGACATCTGGTAGGCGACCTGCACGCGCAACGCTTATTGCATGCCCGGCTTCGGTCTGTGCAGAAAATGAAGGGCGGAGTTGTGCACTGTTGGCTTCAGCGGTCTCGAAAATTTTTTCCAAAGTTATTACCGACTGGGCATAAGAGCACACCCCACCGCTCAACAAGGTCACGGAAAGCAACCCTGTGAGCAATCGAAGATTGTTCATGAAGAATTTGTTTTTTATGATATAAATTGATTATTTTGTCAGTCATGGTGTATGACCGAACCTAACTCGCAGATTTACGAGCCATAAACTGAAGCTGTGCTTTTCCAGTTTTCCAAATATCCCCAGTTTCTTACAGGGATATCAATAGTTGTGATACATTTATTCTTTATAATCATACAAGTGCAACTTTTTGTGAATTGCGTTGCAAAATTACAAAAATATGTTGATTTTATGATTATATTGGACTATTATTTTATGTACAAATGGTGGTAATGCAAAATGTAAGACTGGGCACTCATTTGGACTCCCGAAAATAAAAAAGCCTTGTAAGTCGTTGTCTTACAAGGCTTTTTGGCTTTCGTTTGTGGTGCCACCAGGAATCGAACCGGGGACACAAGGATTTTCAGTCCTTTGCTCTACCAACTGAGCTATGGCACCATAATATTAACTTGATTCAGTTAAATCTCTTTTGCGGTTGCAAAGGTAGTGAAACTTTTGGATTCTGCAAGTCTTCTGGAAATAAAAAACACTGATAAAAAGTTAGTCAGCTAATTATCAGTGTTGTATAAGATGAAAATATTTCAAGTATGTGATGAAATCTATTGCTTATTCTCCTTTAATGGATTCCATCCCTGCGCTTTTAATTCGAATTCTTGTCCATCACGAGTAATCAATGCACAGCCAAGTTCGGGCTTGGTAATATGTCCAATGAGACGGACTCCTTCCATTTGTGATACTTTCTCATGATCGGCGATGGAAACAGTAAAGAGTAGTTCATAATCTTCTCCGCCGTTTAAGGCACAGGTTGTAAGATTCATGTTAAACTCTTCAGCCATAACAGCCGTCTGATAATCGATTGGAATATGCTCTTCGTAGATGCGGCAACCAGCATTGCTTTGTTTACAGATATGCATCAGCTCTGATGACAGACCGTCGGAAATGTCCATCATAGAAGTAGGGACAATATTGGCGGCTGCCAATTTCTCGATGATATCCTTGCGGGCTTCCGGTTTTAACTGGCGTTCCAATAGATATTCTTTGCCGGTGAAATCCGGTTGAATGTCTTTATCGCCTTTTAATACCACTTTTTCACGTTCCAAGAGTTGTAACCCCATATAGGCTGCTCCCAAGTCGCCGCTGACACAGATCAGGTCAGTGTCTTTAGCTCCATTACGGTAAACTACTTTATCCTTGTCGGCATCGCCGATACAGGTGATGCTGATAGCAAGACCTGTCAGGGAAGAAGTTGTATCACCTCCCACAATGTCGACATTGTATTGCTGGCAAGCCAGACGGATACCGGAATAAAGTTCATCCATATCTTCCACGCTGAAACGCTTGGAAAGACCAAGAGATACCGTAATCTGCCGGGGAGTACCGTTCATGGCATAAATATCGGAGAAATTAACTACTGCTGATTTATATCCCAAATGTTTCAAGGGAACATAAGTCAGGTCAAAATGCACACCTTCCATAAGTAGGTCGGTTGTTACCAATACTTGCTTTTCTGAAGGGTAGGAGAGAACGGCGGCATCGTCGCCCACTCCATATTTGCTGGATTCGTTTTCCAGTTTGATTCCCTCGGTGAGGCGGTCAATCAGACCAAACTCACCGAGAGATGCTATTTCAGTTCTCATAAATCGGGATGGTTGTTTAGGCACGGTTGATAAGTTCGCGCATGATCGTGGTCATTTTCGGTTGAGCAGCGTCAGCGGCTTTCTGAACTTCTTCGTGTGTTACTTCTACGATTTTTCCTTCTACTCCCAAGTCGGTGATGACGGAAATACCAAATACTTTGATACCACAATGGTTGGCTACGATAACTTCCGGAACGGTAGACATACCAACCGCATCAGCACCAAGGATATGGAATAACTTATATTCAGCAGGAGTTTCGAAAGTAGGACCTTGCGTACCAATATACACTCCGTGTTGTACTTTAATTCCTTTTTCTTTGGCAATCTCGTCAGCCTTACTAATCAATTCCTTGCTGTATGCTTCGCTCATGTCCGGGAAGCGAGGTCCGTAAGGGATATTTTTTCCGCGAAGCGGGTGTTCGGGGAAATAGTTGATATGGTCAGTGATAATCATCAGGTCACCGATTTCGAAATCTGCATTTGTACCGCCACTGGCATTGGATACAAACAAGGTTTTGATACCTAACTCTCGCATGACACGTACAGGGAAAGTTACTTCTTTCATGGAATAACCTTCGTAATAGTGGAAGCGTCCCTGCATAGCCATGATATCCTTATTGCCTAGTTTGCCGAAAATCAGCTTACCGCTATGACCTTCGACGGTAGATACCGGGAAGTTGGGGATATCCGAATACTTTATTTCATACTTCTCGGTGATTTCGTTTGCCAAACTGCCAAGCCCGGTGCCTAGTATAATGGCAGTTTCCGGACTGGTATGCATCTTACCTTTCAGATAAGCTGCGGTTTCTTGTATTTTCTCTAACATAGTCAATAATATGTTGGTTAAATTTATCTTGTTGATTTTGTAATATTTCAATTTCAATAGGCAAGGCGTAGATAAATGGTTTCAACTCCTTGTCCAAAGCCGGATGGTTAATCAGGCGTGTTGCATCTTTCTCGGTGGTAATAATCAACCGGTGTTCTCCTTTCAGTTTATGAAACCGTTCTTTGATAAGCTGTATATCCCGATGAGTGAAATTGTGGTGATCGTCAAACGATAGTAAATCTATCTGTTTGCTACAACCTTCCAGTCTTTCGAGAATGGGAGCAGGTGAGGCAATTCCCGTCATCAATAATATATCAGTGTTTGCCAGTGAGGACAAAGTAATCTCATGGTTTGCCGGAATGGCATTTGTGTCCGGAGACATGGTAGGGAACACAGGTTGCAGGTTACCATACCGGAACGATGAGAAGAATAACTGTTGATATGGATAAAGATTCAGTCGTTTCGTGATAATGTTGTAATCAATAGGCTTGATGTCTTGCGGGCATTTGGTGACAATAACGATTTGCGCCCGGTTCTTGCCGCTAATTGGTTCACGAAGCCGTCCTGCGGGGAGCAAAGTGTCATCACAGAATAACCGGTGATAATCCGTTAACAGAATACTCAATCCCGGTTTGACGTATCGGTGCTGAAAAGCATCGTCCAATAGGATAACATCTACTGAAGGCTTTTGCAGTGCAAGCAACTTCTCTATGCCATGACAACGCTTTTCGTCGACAGCTACTGTGACAGACGGGAATTTTTGATGCATCTGGTAAGGTTCGTCGCCAATGCTTCTTGCCGTACTTTCCGGAGTGGCCAGTACATAACCTTTCGTGTGCCGTTTGTATCCCCGGCTTAATACAGCTACCTTATATTGGTTACAAAGAAACTTTATCAGATATTCAGTGTGCGGAGTTTTTCCTGTCCCTCCTACAGCGAGATTACCTACGCTGATGATAGGTATATCAAAGCTCTTTGATTGGAGAACTTCCCAGTCAAAGAGTTTATTTCTCATCATTACCACTGCTCCGTAGAGCCAGGAGGCAGGGTAGAGCCACTTATGTATCTTGATAAAGTGTTCGTCCATGTATTACGGTTTATTTAATATTCAGTTCGAACGGAATACGTGCCTGAATCATGGATTGTTCTTGCAGATTTTTCAGTAAACCGAATTGCTGATAGTACTCTCCTAATTTACTTTTCAGTAATTGTGATTCTACATAATTCGTCGGTTTCGTATCAAGCAGGGAAGACAGGAAATCTTGTTTCTCCGGATAAGACACAACGGTATAACCTTCGATACCGGCTTTTGCAACAGCAATATCCAGTGCCTTGTCAATACCACCTAATTCGTCTACTAATCCCAGTTCTTTAGCAGTTTCTCCAGTCCATACGCGACCTTCAGCAATCTTCTCGATAGCTTCCTTCGTCATGTGACGTCCTTCGGCACAACGAGTTACAAAGGTATCATATCCTTCAGTTATCATCATTTGAAGCAATGATTTCTCATCCTCGTTAAACGGACGCATGATATTTCCGAAATCAGCGTATTTATTCGTTTTTACGACATCATAACTTAAACCGATTTTATCAGTCAATCCTTTCACATTAGGAATCATACCGAAGATTCCGATAGAACCGGTCAGGGTAGTAGGCTCTGCAACAATCGTATCGGCAACGCAAGAGATATAGTAACCGCCTGACGCAGCATAATCACCCATAGAGACAATGACCGGTTTCTTTGTTTTCAGCTCTTTCACAGCATGCCAGATTTGTTCCGAGGCGAAAGCGCTTCCACCTGGAGAATTGACACGGAGTACAACAGCTTTCACATCATCATTATCCTTCAATTTGCGCAAGTCACGAATGACTTTCGAACCGACAATCCCATTTTCGGAAGTTGCAGAGCTCGGATAGTCTGTAATCTCACCGGATGCATAATAAACAGCTACGATATTACCGCTTTTATCTTTCGGCACATTTTTCCTTACGTTCATCATGTCGCCCAATCCTAATATAGGAAGATTATCATCTTCATTGATCTCTACCAATTTCTTAAGATAATTGCGCACATCATTGCGATAAATCAGAGTATCAGCCAATCCGCATTTTACACTCTCTTCTGCCGGATAGAACATGAGCATGCGATTTGCATAAACATTCAGTGAGTCTACAGAAATATTACGTGAAGTAGATACCCCTTCCGTAACCTGTCCCCAGATAGAAGTGATAAATGTGGTAACCTGTTCGCGGTTGGCAGGACTCATTTCCGTAGCAATAAACGGCTCTACGGCAGATTTGTAAGTTCCCACCTTGAACACCTGCATCTCAACTCCTATTTTTTGTAGCAGATCCTTGTAGAACAGGGGAGCAGAGGCGATACCCCGCCATTCAATCATTCCCTTGGGATTGAGCAACACCTTATCGGCTGCGCTGGAAAGATAATAAAGTCCCTGCGTGTAGGAGTCGGCATAAGCAATAACGAATTTTCCACTTTCTTTGAAGTCGAGCAGTGCGTTACGGATTTCCTGTAAAGAAGCATAGGAGGTGCCTAATGAATTTGCCTGCAGATAAATCCCTTTAATATTTTCGTTTTCTTTAGCCTTCTGGATGGAAGAAAGAATATCGTCCAGTCCGTATGTGTTAGATCCGTCACCCAACAACTGTGATAAAATACCCAGCGGATCTTCTTGCGTACGTTCAACCAACGTTCCGTTTAAGTCGAGCATCATTACAGAATTCTTTTTTACGATTGTTTCTGTGTCCGAAGCAGACATGATGCCAAACAACGTTACCATGCTGATTATAAATAATACAATACTTGACAAAATGATACCTGTCACCGTGGCAAGTGTAAATTTCAAGAAATCTTTCATTATACTTATTGTTTTTTGCGCCAGCTTGTTATTAAGCTAACAAAGATAAATAATTGAGTTGATATTTATTCAATAAGTCGTACGAATTTTTGTTTTATCACAGCGAATCCACATAAAAAGGAACTTCCTCCATTTAAGATTTAAGTATATTTGTCTGTATCAAATCCTTTTAAATGAGAAGAAATCTCTAATTTTGTGGCACAACTATTAATACATTGAATAATACTATCATGAAAAAACTCACGTCTATTCTTTTATTGCTCTTGTTTGTATGGACGGTACAAGCGCAAACTGCTCGTGAAGAGATCCGTGCAAACCGGTATTTATCCGCTAATAATTATTATGCATATCCTACGCCTACTGCTAAGCAGACAGCTGCTCCTAAGGGGTACGAACCTTTTTATATCAGCACATATATGCGTCATGGCTCACGGTATCTGATTGATCCGAATGATTATCGTTTCCCCAAGCAAACTTTATTAAAAGCCGACTCTTTAAACAAACTTACTGCAACAGGTAAAAACACACTGGATATTGTTTTGCGCATGGCTGATATGGCGGAAGGTCGTCTTGGTGAACTGACTTCGGTGGGAGCACGCCAACACAGAGGAATTGCAAAGCGTATGTATACTAATTTCCCACAGATATTTGCTGATGGAACAGAAGTGGATGCCCGTTCCACAGTTGTCATCCGGTGTATTTTATCCATGACATCCGAATGCCTCCAATTGCAGGCGATGAATCCTAATCTATGTATCAAGAATGATGCAAGTTACCATGATATGTATTACATGAATCCTCCTGCCAAGGATTTGAGTAAAATAGCTGGTTCCGATAAAGTGAAAAAGGTTCAGAAAGATTTTGAAGCTACCCATGTACGTCCGCAACGCTTGATGAAAACATTGTTTACAGACGAAGCGTATGTAAAAGCAAATGTTGATGAAGCGCGCCTGATGAGACGTCTTTTTGATTTGGCTTGTAATATGCAGAGTCATGATACAGATATGCAGCTATATTCTCTTTTCACAGATGAAGAGTGTTATGATCTATGGAGTTGTAACAACTTATATTGGTATCTGACACACGCTTGTTCTCCTGTAACGGATGGTTTGATGCCCTATCGGGAAGCCGACTTGTTGCGTAATATTTTAGATAGGGCAGATGCTGCTTTGAAAGAAGGTAAGAACCAGGCCACTTTGAGATTTGGTCATGAGTCTTGTCTGTTACCGTTAGTCGCTTTATTGGAACTGAATCATTATGGAGAATCTTACCCTGATGTAGAAAAGTTATCCGAACAATGGAGAGCGTATGATATTTTCCCGATGGCTAGTAACGTGCAATTCGTCTTTTTCCATAAAAAAGGAAGTAACGATGTATTGGTAAAAGTATTACTTAATGAAAAGGAAACTAAACTACCGGTGAAAACAGACGTAGCTCCTTATTACCACTGGAAAGATGTAGAAAGCTACTATCGTGAAAAATTAGATAAATATCAGCATATATAATGCGACATTAACTTAACATTATTATATTTACCATGAGAAGAAAAACCCCTTTTATGGCTGCAACTCTGGCAGCAGGCTTGTTTTTTTATTCTTCTTGTACTCCGGCTGAAAAGACGGATACAAAAGATTATACTCAATACGTTAATACCTTTATCGGTGGCGCAGACAACGGGCATACATTTCCCGGCGCATGTTATCCTTTCGGTATGATACAAACCAGCCCTGTGACTGGTGCAGTCGGTTGGCGTTACTGTTCTGAATATGTTTATGAGGATTCTCTGGTTTGGGGATTTACACAGACACATCTGAATGGAACAGGCTGTATGGATTTAGGCGATATTCTAGTGATGCCGGTCACGGGTACACGTGTCCGTGCGTGGGATGCTTATCGTAGTCATTTCCCTAAAGACAAAGAAGCGGCTACTCCGGGATATTACACTGCGGAACTTTCCGATCCACAGGTGAAAGCGGAACTGACAGCATCTATCCATGCTGCCCTCCACCGCTATACTTATCATAAAGCGGATTCTGCCTCTATATTGATCGACCTGCAGCATGGTCCTGCATGGAGAGAAGAGCAATATCATTCACAGGTCAACAGTTGCGAAGTAAATTGGGAAGATGCGCAGACACTGACAGGACATGTCAATAATACGGTATGGGTGAATCAGGATTATTTCTTTGTGATGAAATTCAACCGTCCGGTAGTCGATTCGATTTATCTTCCGATGGGAGAGACAGAAAAAGGCAAACGTATTATTGCCTCTTTCGATATGCAACCGGGAGACGAGCTGATGATGAAAGTGGCTCTTTCTACCACCAGTGTAGATGGGGCTAAAAAGAATCTGGAAGCAGAAATTCCTGCCTGGGATTTTGAAGGAGTGAAGACTGCTGCCCATAATGAATGGAATAACTATTTGAGTCGTATTGAAATAGACGGTACGGATGATGAAAAAACTAATTTCTACACTTGTTTCTATCATGCATTGATTCAACCCAATCAGATTTCAGATGTTGACGGTATGTATCGCAATGCCGCCGATTCTATAGTAAAAGCCGGAACGGGTACTTTCTATTCCACGTTCTCTTTGTGGGATACTTATCGTGCCGCTCATCCATTTTATACATTAATGATTCCCGAACGTGTGGATGGCTTTGTTAATTCTCTCATTGAACAAGGTGAAGTGCAAGGCTTCTTACCCATTTGGGGATTGTGGGGGAAGGAGAATTTCTGTATGATTGGTAATCACGGCGTATCAGTTATTGCCGAAGCCTATCGTAAAGGATTCCGCGGTTTTGATGCTGAACGTGCTTTCAATATAATAAAGAAGACGCAGACGGTGTCTCATCCGTTGAAGTCCGATTGGGAAGTTTATACAAAATATGGTTATTTCCCGACAGACCTGATAAAAGCTGAATCTGTATCTTCTACTTTAGAATCGGTATATGATGATTATGCTGCTGCCGATATGGCACGTCGTATGGGTAAAGAGGAAGATGCGGCATATTTTGCAAAACGTGCTGATTATTATAAGAATATGTTCGATCCACAAACGAAGTTCATGCGTCCGCGCAAGGCTGACGGAACTTGGAAAGCTCCATTTAACCCAAGTGCACTAGGACATTCTGAAAGTATCGGTGGAGATTATACAGAAGGAAATGCATGGCAATATACCTGGCATGTACAACATGACGTACCGGGATTGATCCAGTTGTTTGGCGGTGAAGAGCCTTTCTTGAATAAACTGGATTCTTTGTTTACAGTTCAACTGGAAGGAGAGAGTTTGGCAGATGTTACCGGATTGATTGGACAGTATGCTCATGGCAATGAGCCAAGTCATCATGTTACTTATTTATATGCACTGGCAGGTCGTCCGGAACGTACACAAGAACTGGTTCGTGAAATATTTGATACTCAATACAAGAACAAACCTGACGGACTTTGTGGGAACGATGATTGCGGACAGATGTCTGCCTGGTATATGCTTAGTGCGATGGGATTCTATCCGGTAGATCCGGTGAGTGCGGAATATGTATTCGGTGCTCCGCAATTACCGAAGATGACTTTGCATTTGGCTGATGGTAAGACTTTCACAATTATTGCAGAGAATCTATCGAAAGAACATAAATATGTAGATAGTATTACATTGAATGGTGAACCATATACGAAGAAAACAATCTCACACGAAGAGATTGTAAAAGGTGGTACACTGGTGTATAAGATGAAGTAAATTCTCAAGTATTCTCACTGTGATGAGAAAAAATTCTCATCACAGTGAGAATACTTTTCTCATTACTATGAGAATTTATTCTCAATATGGTGAGAATAATATCCTTTTTAAAGCATACGGAAACGCCTTTTTGAATCAGTCGGAACCCTCTTTGCTTATTATTGCACAGTCTTGCTCACCTCTATACGTTGCTTTTCAAACTTCTCGCTATTGTTACTACGGTTACTGACTTCTTTGCACTGGATGGGTGCACTCATTTCGAGCAAGCGTAAGATCTCATTCAAAGATTCACCCTCAAAAGTCGCCTTATAGGAATATTTTCCTAATTCGGCATCTTTCAAAATAAACTCCACATTATAAGTTTGCCCCAAACGCTTGAATACATATTCCAGTGGATCGTCTCTAAAAATGAGTACTCCATCTTTCCATGAGCACCATTTGTAAGTATTGGTTTTGTTGACGTTATACAAAGAAGTTACCAGATTATAGTCAATCTTCTCTCCCGGTGAAAGGGAAATTGTTTTTTTCTTGTCAAGAGTTACTGCTACCTTTCCTTTTACTAATGTCACAGCTGTTACATTGTCCGAAGTATATGCGTTCACATTGAATGCTGTGCCGGTAGCTTCTACAGTCAGTTCTTTCGTTTGTACGATGAAAGGATGTTCCTTATCGGATTCTACTTCAAAATAGGCTTCACCTTGCATTGAAACCACTCTTTGCTTATCATTGAATTGAGTAGGATATTTTAGAGAACTTCCGGCATTTAACCAAACCTTAGAGCCGTCGGGAAGATTCACTACCGACCAAGTGCCGTAAGGAGTGAATAACTCCTGATAAGTTTCCGCAATTTGTTGAGCTGGCCTAAAATAAAGATAAGCGGATAATATCAGTAGAGGAAGAAGTAAGATAGCTGCAATTTGCTGCCAGTAGTGCAGAAAGGACAACTTTGGACGAACCGATGTCGGCTGATTTTGATGAAGAATCTGCTCCATAACTTTTCTGTGCGCGCTATCCACATCTATCTCTTCCGGATTAAAAGCCGGGTGACTGACTTCCCACACATTCTTTTGTAACAGAAAGCTCCTGTAGTTTTCGGGAGTAGCCGATATCCAATCTTCCAGTACCTTTATTTCTTCTGGTGTAGCCTCTTTCGAGAGATAGTTGGAAATTATAATTTCTATGTCTGAATCTTTATTTATCATATGCATTTTACCTTATATATAATAGACGTTTCAGAAAGAAAATCCCACATCCATTAGTGGAAAAGAAAGAAGAGAAGTAGCAAATAAAAATCTTTTAATAAAAAGCGAAGCTGCTTCAAAGCCTTGCTGATGCGTACTTCCACTGTTCTGACAGAGATATTGAGGCGATTGGCTATTTCCTGATATTTAATATTTTCTAACCGGCTCATTTCAAATACTTCTCTTTCTTGGGGAGGTAATTGCTCCAATGCATTTTTGAGTTGCCGGCATAAATCGGAGTACAGTATGTAGTTTTCCGTTGTATCTATATCTATAGAGCCCGATTTAAGTTCATAAGCAACGTGTTCATCTATAATCCTGCGATGGCGCAATTCATCCAGACAGTAGTTCCGGACTGCTTTCAGTAAATATGATTTTAGTGAATTCTCAATTTCCAGTGTTTTCCGGTCATTCCATAATTTGAGAAAGATATTCTGTACAATATCCTCGCAGGTAGATTTCTCTGGAATGTAAGTACCGCCAAACAACACCAGATCTTTATAATAGGCATGGAATAATCGGGTAAAAGCCTGTTTATCATCCTTTTTCAGTGCTATTACCAGAAAACGGTCGTCGGAAGTCTGTTGTTGGATATTTGACATAGTATTGTAGTAGAGATTCTATTGTTGGGGGTAAAAATAGAAAGATTATTTGGGATAAACGATAGTTTGATGAAAAAATAGTCAGGATGAAAAAATAATGTGATATGGAATGTGGCTTTTATTTTTAGAAACGTCTTATTGATAGCTACGAGAGAAAAACACATTTATTAACCTTTAAATAATACAAGCCATGGGAAAGACATAATCAGTGAATCTTACTTCCGAAAAAACTGATAAAAAAGGAAGGTCTGACTCACCTTCCTTTCCAAAGATTCAGTTATTCGTTAATCAACTTATTTGTAGAACCAATAACCAAACATGTAAAGGTATGAAACTTATTTCAATTAGAAAAATGAAAAAGAGAATTAATGTACCTGCGAATGTAAAAATGGGGAGAATTTGTGCTATATGGTTGTTTTGTATAGCTCTGCAAGCCGTCAGTATACCTATCCTTGCACAATCCGCCAAAATTACATTACGACTGAAGAACGTGACTGTAGAGGAGGTCTTGACTAGTATCGAAAATCAGACAGAATATCGCTTCCTGTATAACAAAGATATTGTTGATGTTAGCCGTATAGTAAGCATTTCTGTGAAGAATGAACTGATGACTCTGGTACTGGATAAACTTTTTAAAGGCGAAGGAGTATCTTATACGATTGAAAAACGCCAGATTGTATTAAACAAGGTTTCATCTCAACAGCAGGATAACAAGCCGACAGTCAAGGTGACAGGAAAGGTCGTGGACGAATCTGGAGAGACTCTTCCGGGAGTGACTGTGATGATAGAGGGGGTGACTCAAGGAACCATCACCGGTATAGACGGCAATTATCAGTTGCAGGTTCCGGAAGGTTCGACACTGAAATTTACTTCAATAGGTTACACTACATATACGCAGAAAATAACCAGGCCGATGACGTTGAACGTGACGATGAAAGAGGATTCAAAACAATTGGATGAGGTTGTTGTGGTAGGTTATGGAACGACCACCCGTAAGAATCTGACCACTTCTATTGCAACGGTCAAAACAGAAAAAATATCAAGAGCCGCAACAAGCAATATGTCACAGATGCTGCTTGGGCGGGCCGCCGGACTGGAGGCTACATTAACAAGTCCACAACCGGGTGGAGCAGTTGATCTTTCAATTCGTGGTGCAGGAACTCCTATATTTATTGTGGATGGAGTGATGATGCCTTCCACCTCTTTAGAGGTTGGAAACGGAAATCAGGTCATGCCTAATTCGATCAGTCGTTCGGGGTTGGCCGGACTTAATCCTGCTGATATTGAATCTATTGAAGTATTAAAGGATGCCTCTGCCTCCATTTATGGAATTGGCGCGGCCAATGGAGTCGTATTAATCACCACGAAGAAAGGTACTGAAACCCGTCCACAAATCACTTATGAAGGAAATTATTCTATTGTGAAAAACTATCCGTATCTGGAGCCTTTGAGCGGAGAGGAATATATGAATGTTGCTAACATTTTCAATAAAGAAAACTATTTATTTACGAACGGCATGTATCCCTATGGCGATAAACCTTTTGATAATAAATGGGTGCCTCAATTCTCACCTCAACAGATAGCTGCCGCTCAAACAACAGACTGGCTGGATTGTGTGTTGAAAGATGGTAGTATCAATAACCATAACATCACAATTACAGGAGGATCTAAACTTCTGAAATATTACTTGTCCGGAAACTATTATAAACAGGAAGGTACGGTAGAAAACTCTGCAATGGAGCGTTATGCTCTTCGGACGAACATATCTTCACAATTGCTTCCATTTCTTAAGTTGACTGCAATTGTCAATGTAAATGAGAATGAATATACAAACTCAACTTCCGGTGGTGGAGGTGGTGGTAATGGTTATGATGCTATCCAATCGGCATTGACTTATCCTTCTTATTTGCCGATCAGGGATGCGGCAGGAAATCCTACTTTATATTCGAACTATCCCAATCCTGCAGAAATGGTAAAAGTGAGCGACCGCACCAAAACGAGCGGTTATTATCTAAACTTTGCTGCCGATGTGGATATAATCAAGGATATGCTGTCGTTCCGTTTGATGTATGGTATCAATAAGGAGAATGCTAATCGTAACCTTTATATTCCTTCTGATATTTATTTTATGGATATGTATAAATCGAGAGGACATCTGGGATATGTTGAGCGTAGAAACCAAACCATGGAAGGTACGCTGACTTTCAAAAAGCAGTTTGGAGATTTGTTGCGTGTTGATGCCGTAGTGGGTATGGGAAGATATACAAACGATTCAAATGGACTTGAACTTGACTACGAGCAGATTAACGATCACATTGCGGCTGATAAAGTGGAAGCTGCGGAAGGTGCTTTCTATCCGACTTCTTTCAGGGCAGCCGACGAACGTCGTTCTCAATTTGCCAGGGCAAGTGTGGATTTGCTTGACAGGTATGTGGTTGCGGCTACTATCCGCCGGGATGGAACGGACAAATTTTTTCCGGGAAAGAAATATGCCTATTTCCCTTCAGTGTCATTAGCCTGGAAATTATCTAACGAACCGTTTATGAAGCATATATCATGGATTGACCAGTTGAAGATTCGTGGCAGTTATGGACAGACAGGTAATGACAACTTGGGCAGTTCACTTTATGGAACTTTCAGTCTGGCAGCCCAATACATCAAGTTCTCTAACAATTCAGTGACTTATGTACCCTATCTGCTTAGCGGTCCTGATTACCCGAATGTAACTTGGGAAAAGACTACCATGAAGAATATAGGTGTAGACTTTTCTGTGTTGAAGGATAGAATCTGGGGAAGTTTCGATATGTTTCGTAATGATGTGACCAACTTGCTGGGATATGATTCTTCCTCTCCGCTTAGTATGACATCTTCCGTCCCGATGAATTATGGACATTATGTACGTTATGGATGGGATGCAACTATCAATTCACTAAACTATGAAATCCCCCGTGTGTTTAAGTGGACGTCACAATTGACCTTATCACATCATAATGCCGTTTGGAAAGAACGGATGCCCAATTATTATTATGAAGAATATCGAATCCGTAAAAACGAGCCGGTGAATGCTTATTACTATTATGAAACGGAAGGCATAATCAATATAGATAAAAGCAATATGCCCGAATCGCAGAAATCTTTACCGGCAGATGCGCAACAACCCGGCTATCCGATTATAAAGGACGCGAATGGGGATAATAAAATAACGATTGATGATGTAAAGATGCGGAATACACTTCCGAAAATTCACATCGGATTTGGAAATACGTTCGTATACAAAGATTTCGATCTGGATATATTTATGTATGGACAATTCGGGCGTACACGTTATAATTATGCATATCGTTGGGCGCTTGTCGGAGATGTGTATTACACAAGCCCGAAGAACTCGAACAAATATGTATATACTATCTGGAACTCTCAAACGAACCAGAATGGAAACCGGCGTGGTATTGCTTCGACAAAGGCTGTCGCTTTGCCCGGTAACGTAGGGTTTGAAGAAGATTATCAGAATGCTTCGTTCGTACGTGTCAGGAATATTACTCTAGGATATAATCTCTCGGGGAAGAAGCTGGGAAGAATAGGTGATTATGTAAGTTCTATCCGTGTTTTTATTGATTGTCAGAATCCGTTGACTTTTACCAAGTTTGTTGGGGTCGATCCTGAAATAAAGACGGGTGGCGACGGCTCCAAGGCGGAATATCCGATGACAAGAACATACTCCTTCGGAGCAAAAATATGTTTTTAAGAGAACCTGTAACGAAAGAAAAAATTGAAAATATGAGCAAGAATAAATTATTTAAAGTATTTATCATGATTGCATTTATCATGTGCAGTTGTGAGGATAATTTTGATCCGAAGATGTATGGCACATTGAATGTTTCTAATTATCCGGTGACTGAAGCCGAATACGAATCATTTATGATGACCTGCTATATGCCTTTTACTACTACATGGACCTATTGGATTGGTGCCGGTACGAGTGGCAACCAGCATGGTTGGTATATACCTGCCGGAGGCGTACTGAAATTCTTTGATTATCCGACCGATGAGATGGCGGTGTGGAATAATGGTTGGGGAGGTGGATACTACTTCCTTTCCAAAGCCGATTTCAGTCAGTGTGTCTATTATACGAGTGGTACGTTAAGTGACGAAAGGCCGAATCATTTTCCGAAAGTAAGTGAGATTTCCTACTTCACCAATGTGATTGGAACTTTGGAGAAGGCTTCTACCGAGGTCGTTTCCGAGGAACGTAAAAGGGAGTTTATTGCCGAAGCCCGTCTTTGCCGGGGATTGATGATGTATTATTTATTGCATGTATATGGACCTGTTCCTTTGATTGTTGATCCGAACGATCTGATTAATCCTTCAAAACTGGAGAATCTGGTACGTCCGACATTGCAGCAAATGACGGAATGGATTATGGCTGATTTTGATTATGCTTATCAGTATATTGCAGATACTCAGCCGGAACAAGGACGTTACAATAAGGACTATGCACGTGTGTGCATCATGCGGCATTGCTTGAATGAAGGTTATTATATGTCCGGTTATTATCAGAAAGCGATTGATATGTATAGCGAGTTGAAGGGGCGGTATAGCCTTTTCAAAAAAGGAGATAATCCTTATATCGAGCAATTTAAAAATGCCAATAATTTCAATTCGGAAGTGATTATGGCTGTCAGTTGTGATGAAACGGCGGATGGTACGAATAAGTCCGGTAATTTTAATCCGCTGATGATGCTCGCTACTCCTGATAATGCGGCGAGAGTGGACGATCAGGGAAATCCCACTCCTTTTTATCTGCAAGGGCAGGGATGGGGACAAACCTTTAACGTGTCTCCGAAATTCTGGGATACGTATGATCCTTCGGATAAGCGTCGTGATGTCATCCTGACTAAATATTATACGACAGCCGGAACTTGGATTGACCGGAATACAACCACATGGGACGGATTTATAATTAATAAATTCCCGGTTGAAACGGCTACGGCTTTTCAGGGGACTGATATACCGTTGGCCCGTTGGGCGGATGTCTTGTTGATGTATGCGGAAGCTGAAGTTCGTAAAAACAATGCTGCTCCGTCTGCTGACGCTGTTGCTGCAGTGAATGAAGTGCGTAAACGCGCCGGACTGGATGATCTTCCGGCATCGGCAACAGCTAGTGCCGAAGCTTTCCTGGATGCTTTACTTACCGAAAGAGGACATGAAATGTTGTATGAAGGAATGCGTAAAATAGACCTCATCCGGTTTAATCAATATGCACAGCGTACGGCGAAGATAAAAGGAGTGGCTCCTACACATCAATATGTGCCTATTCCCAATTATGCGGTTCAGCAAGCTTCGGAATCTTATGGAAAAGTGCTGGTACAGACATTTGAGCGTGAGGGATGGAAAGCAGATCTTGCGGCAGCTCGCAATTAATGTCGTCATTCATGATTGTTAAACTAGAGATCTTAAGAAAAATGAAAAAGATATACGTACTATTCATATCATCGTTACTGCTCTTTTCGTGTGCAAAAGATGATATTAGTAAGCCAAGTGAATGGCCGGAGTGGCCTACGCCTTCAAAACCTAAAATAGAAAATGCTGTATTGCGGGGAGTGAATGGTGAAACGGTTGTGGCGGCTGGTGATAAAGTTAAATTCACCGCACAGATAAGTGATGAGTATAATGATCTGGTTTCATTCCAATTACTGGTAACAATGGATGGAGCCGAGATTTTGAACTTGTCCAAGGGATTGAGCGGACGTTCTGTAGTTATTGAAGAGGAAGCAACTTTGCCCTTTGTTGCCGGTTTTCAGAACGGACGTCCTGTGGTAACCATCAAAGCTGTAAATGATTTAGGAGGCAATGAATCGACCCTGACCTTGGATGAGGCCGCAAGTGTGGCGGTGACCCGTCCGGAAACACCTTCCAAATTATACCTTGTTGATGATTTGGGAAATGTGTATGAAATGGACAAGGAGAATCAGAATGAAACGGATTATAGTTTCCGGACGAGTGCAGCGGATTTGACTGGAATTGGAGACCATTTTAAAGTTGCCGAAAAGATAGTAAACAATAAACCTGATTATTCCGGTTTGGTATGGGGGTATTCGGACAATAAGATTTCGATTGTGACTGATGATACAGCTACTTCGATTCCGACTCCTAAGGTGGGGAGTTATATATTGGAGAATATCACTTTTGATATGTTGAGTTTCTCGACCGATAAGACACTGGCATATAGCATTGATATTGACAAGTCCCGATTCTTTGATGTGGGAGGCGGATATATTCAGTTGGATATTGAATTGGTAGAGAGTGCCAAGATTAATTTTATAGGTTTTGGCAGTGATGTCACCAATATGCTCCGGCCCGAATTTTTTAAAGATGTTTCAGGGAGTAAAGCAAAATTCGATGGTCCGTCGGTACTTTATAACTTGAAATATAATACATCAAATGGTTTCATGTATATGGAACGGCCGCGGGATGTTTTCTATCCGGAGGTGATGTATATTCTTGGTACTGGAGTTGGCTTTCCACGTGAACCTTATGTGGCTACGCTTGCTTGGGACTTCGCATATCCTCACCAATGGTTCTTCTTTAAAAAGGTCGGTGCAAGTACTTTTGAAGCAGTCGTATACATTGACCAAACGATGGGATTTAAATTTTATAGAGGATATGGTTGGGCACAAGAGGAGGATACAAAGAATTTATATACAGTGGAGCCTGTTAACTTGATAACAAGAAATGCTCCCGGTGATCTAATTCCGGGTCCTGATTTTAAAGCCGGACTTTATACGATACATATTGATAAAGCCAAAGAAGTGATACGATTGACTCCTTATAATTAAGAGAGAATCAATATTAATAGTCTTTAATTTAATATTCAATAGAATTATGTATATATCAATGAAAGCATATAGTAAGAAGTTGTTGGTTGCATTCTTTTTTTCGATGTTGCCAATGGTATTGATGTCTTGTTCGATGGATCCGGAGAAAGCCTCTTTCTCTATTTCCGGAGATTTGGGGAAGTTGCAGATCAGCAATGACGGGTTTACGGAAGTTTATTCGATAAAGTCTAATACGGAGTGGAAATTTGTTAACGAGACCGATCAGTCTTGGGCTACCATTTCTCCGACTAAAGGGAGCGGGAACGGAAAAGTGACAATTACTGCAAGTGCGAATGCGGGAGCCGGACGTACGGCTGTATTTCGTGTGGTACCTAATGGGGTGAAGACACAGGAAATAGAGATTGTTCAGGGCAACTCCTATATCCCTACAACTGATGGGGAGTTCCCGATTATAGCATGGACTGGGGTGGAAGCGGACAAGTCGTTGGAGAAATTTCCGGTAATGAAAGCATCCGGCATTAATATTTATCTGGGATGGTATGATGATTTGGAGACAACATTGAAGGCGCTTGACGCTGCACAGAAAACCGGAGTGAAAATGATAACTTCTTGTAAAGACCTTTTGTCTGTTGCTACTGCTGAAGAGGTTGTAAAAGCAATGATGAACCATCCGGCTTTGTATGCCTATCATTTGAAGGATGAACCGGAAGTGAATGATTTGCCGGGCTTGGGCGAATTGGTGAAGAAGATTAAAACCATCGACAGTCATCATCCTTGTTATATAAATCTGTACCCCAACTGGGCCTGGGGAAAAGAACTTTATTCTGAAAATGTAAAGTCGTTTATAGAGCAGGTGCCTGTACCGTTTATATCCTTTGACAATTATCCTATTGTATCTATAAATGGTGCTCCCAGCATTGTCCGCCCGGACTGGTATCGGAATTTGGAAGAAATATCAGCGGCTGCCAAAGAGAGTAATAAACCTTTTTGGGCGTTTGCACTTGCGCTTTCCCATAAACTGGATGAAACTCATTTTTATAAAATACCGACATTGCCCGAGTTGAGATTACAAGTTTTCAGCGATCTGGCTTACGGTGCACAGGCAATCCAGTATTTTACTTATCGCGGACTTCAACATGATGAGCCGACCGAAGTATATGATTTGGTCAAGACTGTCAATCAGGAGGTGCAACAGCTTGCAGGTATATTCTTGGGAGCGCAGGTTATTTCAGTGTCTCATACCGGAAGTGAAATACCGGAAGGAACTACAGTGTTGGGAAGTTTGCCGGCCCCTATAAAATCATTGACAACGAGTGATACGGGTGCTGTTGTTTCTGTATTGGAGAAAGATAATAACCAGTATCTTGTAGTTGTAAATAAGGATTTTCGTAATGTGATGAATCTGGCAATTGATGTGGACGGTTCTGTAAGCAGAGTGCTGAAGGATGGTTCAACTGTAAGTCCGGACGGTTCTACGATAGTGGTTGAACCGGGGGATATGGTCATATTTACATGGAGAAAATGAATAAAGGTTTCTAATTAGATAAAGTAAAATTCGATTATGAAAAAGATATTACTCTCGTTTTTTATTGGTATTATGTTAATTGCCTGCAGTCAGAAAACAGTCTCTGTTCGTGAAATCTGGACAAAAGAGCAGGCTAATGAATGGTATCAACAATGGGGATGGCTCCGTGGGTGTGATTTTATTCCGAGCACGGCAATCAACCAATTGGAGATGTGGCAGGCTGATACTTTTGATCCGGTGACTATTGACCGTGAACTAGGCTGGGCAGAAGACATCGGAATGAATTGTATGCGTGTATATTTGCACCATCTGGTTTGGGAAACGGATCAGGAAGGTTTTAAGAAACGTCTTAATGAATACCTTACTATTGCCGATAAGCATCATATCTCTACCATCTTTGTCTTTTTGGATGATTGCTGGAATCCTACTTACCAGGCAGGAAAACAACCGGAACCACAACCGGGAGTACATAATTCGGGATGGGCGCGTGATCCGGGGGATCTGTATTATAAAGGTGATACGGCAGTGATACTTCCGGTCTTGGAGAATTATGTGAAAGACATTCTTACCACCTTTAAGGATGATAAGAGAATTGTGTTGTGGGATCTATATAATGAGCCCGGTGGTTCGGGTGGATATAGATACGGTGAAAGAAGTCTGCCGTTATTGCAGAAGATATTTACGTGGGGACGAACGGTTAACCCGTCGCAACCTTTGTCGGCCGGAGTCTGGGATATGAGTTTGACTAATTTGAATAAGTTTCAGTTGGAAAATTCGGACGTGATAACCTATCACACATATGAAGGTTTGGATTCGCATCGACAGCTCATTGACACGTTGAAGCAATATGGGCGTCCGATGATTTGCACGGAATATATGGCACGTACTCAAAACAGTACTTTTCAGGATATCATGCCAATGCTGAAGAAAGAAAATATTGGTGCAATCAACTGGGGACTTGTAGCCGGAAAGACAAATACAATCTTTGCATGGGATACTCCGTTGCCTGACGTAGCTGAACCGTCCTTGTGGTTCCATGATATTTTCCGTGGCGATGGGACACCTTATTCAATAGAAGAAGTGGAATGTATTCGTTCATTAACTAAATAATTCCCTTATGATAACTATGAGGAATATATGGATAATGATGTTGGGGATATGCTTGTTTGGTTGTGGGGCTGGTAAACAGCCCCCTTCCTCACAGCTCTCTTTAACATGGAAACTGGAAAAAGATAGTGTGGAAGCCAGATATTTTAAGAATACATTCTGTTTGACGAATAACGGGAATAAAGCTCTGGCTGATAATTGGGTGATCTATTTTAATCAGACGCCAATTTATTATCAGCAACCTGTTAATGCACCGTTGGAAATTGAATGTATCGGTTCGACTTACTATAAAATGTATCCTACTGAACACTATCAGGCGTTGGCACCGGGTGAAACACTCTCTTTTACTATAATGAGTGAAGGAAATGTGATTAATGTGTCTTCGGTTCCTGAAGGGGCTTATATTGTAGCTACCGATGAAAAAGGGAAAATGTTGCAGCCGCAAAATATTCCGATTGAGATCGGGCTTTTTAGACCCGATGCTCAATGGATTAGTTCGAAGAACAGTTTTCCCTATGCAGATGGAAATTATTTGTATAAGCAGAATGATGATTTCAGCAAGCCTGTAGATTGTGATATGCTTTCTCTCTTTCCTACTCCTAAAAAAGTAGAGAAGACGGGTGGTGTTTCTACTTTCTCTCCAAAGGTCGGTCTGAAGTTTGACGGTGTATTTAAAGAAGAAGCTCTTTTGTTGAAAAAGCAATTGACTTCACTGTTTGGATGTATCGTTTCTGACAAAGGTGAAGAAACAATCATTGAATTGAAGAAAACAGAGCTTCCTGCCACCTGCCAGTATCCCGATGAGTATTACGAAATTGTGATAAAGAATAATCTGCTGACTTTGAAAGCTAATGATGCGCATGGCATATTTAATGCTGGCCAGACATTGGTTGCTTTATTGGATAACATGAAACTAGCTTCCTCTCCGCTTCCTAATCTTCATATTACCGATTATCCGGACATGGGACATCGGGGAATCATGCTGGATGTAGCCCGCAATTTTACAAAGAAGACGGATTTACTGAAACTGATAGATATATTGTCATTCTATAAAATGAATGTACTGCACCTGCATTTGAGTGATGATGAGGCTTGGCGTGTGGAAATACCCGGATTGGAGGAATTGACAGCAACAGCTTCTCTCAGAGGACATACCACAGATGAACAGACATGTCTTTATCCTGCATATGCCTGGGGATGGAATGAGGCAGATACCACCTCATTGGCTAATGGGTATTATTCCCGCAGTGACTTTATGGATATTTTGAAATATGCAAAAGAAAGGCATATCAGGATTATTCCTGAAATAGATATTCCCGGCCATTCACGGGCAGCAATAAAAGCCATGAATGCCCGTCACCGGAAATATATGGGTAAGGATCAGTCGAAAGCGGAAGAATATCTTTTGATTGACTTTGCAGATACTTCCCAATATCTATCGGCACAAAATTTCACAGATAATGTCATTAATGTCGCAATGCCTTCTACATACCGTTTTCTTGAAAAAGTGATTGATGAAATCGGGCGGATGTATCAGGATGCGGGAGTAGAATTGCCTGCTTTCCATGTAGGTGGTGATGAAGTGCCGGAAGGTATTTGGGAAGGTTCCGCTATCTGCTGTACTTTTATGAAAGAACATGGACTGACTAAGATACGGGATTTGAAAGATTATTTTCTGGAGCAAATTCTGGAAATGTTGGATAAACGTAATATACAGGCGGTTGGATGGCAGGATATTGTTATGAATCCGGATAACACCGTGAACGAACACTTCAGAAATAGTAAGGTCTTGAATTATTGCTGGAATACAATTCCGGAACAAGGTGGGGATGAAGTTCCGTATAAGTTAGCAAATGCGGGCTATCCTATTATACTCTGTAATGTGGGTAATTTCTATTTGGATATGGCCTATTGTTATCATGTGGAAGAGCCGGGATTGCGTTGGGGCGGTTACGTAGATGAGTATGTAACGTTTGATATGTTGCCTTTTGATATTTATAAGTCTTTACGGCGGAATTTGAAGGGTGAACCTGTGGATGTAAAAACTGCCTCAAACGGTAAACAACCCTTGACAAAAGAGGGCTGTCAGAATATTAAAGGTTTGTCCGGACAAATCTGGTCGGAGACAATCCGTAGTTTTGAACAGATAGAATATTATCTTTTCCCGAAAGTCTTCGGGCTGGCAGAGCGCGCTTGGAATGCTCAACCATCGTGGGCATTATCTTCGGACAACAAGATATATATGGATGCCAAACGGAAATATAATGCCGGTATTGTAAATTATGAATTGCCTCGTCTGGCAAAGCGGGGAATTAATTTCCGGATATCTCCTCCCGGTATTATTGTAAGGGATGGATTATTACTGGCTAATACAACCAATCCAAATGTGGTAATCCGGTATACCACTGACGGTAATGAGCCTAATGAAAATTCTGTAGTATGGAAAGAACCGATAAAATGCGATGCTCCATTGATAAAGGCTAAAGCTTTTTGTTTAGGGAAAGAAAGCGTAACAATTGTATTGATAAATAAATGATATCTGAATAGAAGGCTATTTTAATAATATTAGGATAGCTTTCTATTTATTTTGTGTGTTTTGGAAACTTTAGGAATATTGAAAACGATATAAATTTCAGGTTCTTCTTTACACTGTTCAATAAACTCCACCTGTATACATGAGGATTAATTTAATTATCAGTTGAAATATAAATACATTTATCATATTGTGTTTTTATTAATTTTTTCATATTTTTGCAGGGAGTTTTTGGAATATTTGTGAAAGGCATGGATAGTTTTATAAAAATGAGAAGGTATTTGTTGTTTATAATCCTTCTCATTAATGGTACTGTAAGCAAGGGGCAGATTTATAAGTACATAGGGCTGGAAGATGGTTTGAACAATCAGAAAATATACCATATCCAGAAAGACCGAAGAGGGTATATGTGGTTCTTGACTCAGGAAGGGGTAGACCGTTATGACGGCAAACATATCAAGCATTACACCTTTTCCGACAACAGCATGAAGTTGGACTCGCGGATTGCCTTGAGCTGGCTTTATATGGACAGAAAGGATAGGTTATGGGTGATTGGTCAAAAAGGGCGTATTTTCAGGTATGATTCACAACATGATAAATTCGAGCTGGCCTACATACATCCGAAGCTGATTAGAAATAAATCTCAGGCATTTCTTAATTACGGTTATCTGGATAAAAATGATCATGTCTGGTTGTGTTATAAAGACACCATTACTTGGTATAATATCCGTACTGGCACAACGCAGGATATGGTAATGCCGGTCCACGGGGAAATAACTGCTATCGAACAGACGGAGGGCAACCATTTCTTTATCGGTACGGGAAGCGGTCTGTTTCATGTTGGAGTAGAAGAGGGGAAACTGAAGTTGGTTTCCGATGAAGTCGTGGAAAGTATAGTTACACCGGTACATGAACTCTATTATCACGCTATTTCAAAACAATTGTTTATAGGAGGCTATAAAGACGGAATACTTGTGTATGATATGGGGGAATCGGGAAAAATCACTTCCTGTCATTCACCAAACAATGTAGAGATTAACCGGATTGTTTCATTGAATGCTCATGAATTGCTAGTGGCTACAGGTGGAAAAGGTGTATATAAATTAGATGTGAATACCTGCCTGAGTGAACCATATATAACGGCTGATTATAGTAGCTATAATGGGATGAATGGAAACAATATCAATGACATTTATGTGGATGAAGAAGAGCGTATCTGGCTTGCTAATTATCCCACTGGTATTACAATCCGTAATAACCGTTATCAGAGTTACGACCTGATAAAACATTCTCTCGGAAACAACCGGTCACTGGTGAACGATCAGGTTCATGATGTGATGGAGGATAGTGACGGCGATCTTTGGTTTGCTACCAGTAATGGTATCAGTCTCTATCAGACCGGTACAAAAGAGTGGCACTCCTTTTTTAGTTCTTTTGATCCGGTACCGGATGATGAGAATCACATCTTCTTAGCACTGTGTGAAGTCTCTCCCGGTGTGATATGGGCTGGTGGTTTTACCTCCAATATTTATAAGATAGAAAAAAAAGGGTTTAAAATAAGTTGTTTTTCTCCTGCTTCTATTGCAGGAATACGCCCCGACCAATATATTTTTGATATTAAAAAGGATTCGAACGGTGATATTTGGTCTGGTGGATATTATAATTTAAAACGTATCAATCTTGAGACTAAAAGTGTACGTTTGTATCCGGGGGTAAGTTCCATCACCACCATTCTGGAGAAAGATGCCCGGCAGATGTGGATTGGTACGAGAATGGGGCTTTATCAGCTTGATAAGAAATCTGGAGTTTACCAATATATTGACTTGCCTATTGAGTCTCTTTACATATGTGCATTATACCAGAGGGAAAACGGCATCCTGTATATTGGTACCCGTGGAGCCGGACTTCTAGTTTATGATAGCAATGAAGGGAAATTTATTCATCAGTATCGGGCTGACAACTGTGCGCTGATTTCCGACAATATTTATACGATTCTTCCACGTCAGGACGGCAGCCTCCTGATGGGAACGGAGAACGGTATTACAATCTATTCACCCAATGAACACTCCTTCCGCAACTGGACGCGGGAGCAGGGGTTGATGAGTGTCAATTTTAATGCAGGCTCTGCCACCGCCTACAGTAGTAGTACGCTTGTTTTTGGCGGTAATGACGGTGCTATCAGGTTCCCGACAGACATACAGATACCGGAGCCGCATTATTCACGTCTGTTGCTGCGTGATTTTATGATAGCCTATCATCCTGTTTATCCGGGTGATGACGGATCTCCCTTAAAGCAGGATATTGACGAAACCGAGCAGCTTGAATTAGCCTACGGACAGAATACTTTCTCTCTTGATGTAGCTTCTATTAATTATGATTATCCGTCCAATATTCTTTATTCATGGAAAATTGACGGTTATCATAAAGAATGGAGCCGTCCGAGCCATGATAACCGGATTCTTGTCAGAAATTTGCCTCCCGGCAGTTATACTTTACAAATTCGTGCCATATCCAATGAGGAGAAATATAAGACTTATGAGACGAGGAGCATTCAGATCATTATTACACCTCCGGTATGGGCCAGTATGTGGGCCATGGTGGGGTATGCAATTCTATTGGTGTTGGTTATGATTATCATATTCCGTATTATCATGTTGCACAAACAAAAGAAGATATCGGATGAGAAAACACGGTTCTTTATTAATACGGCCCATGACATACGTACACCGCTTACATTGATAAAAGCACCGTTGGAGGAAGTTGTAGAAAATCATATGGTGACTGATAAGGCATTACCTCATATAAATATGGCTCTTAGGAATGTGAATACATTGCTTCAACTGACGACCAACCTGATAAACTTTGAGCGGATAGATATTTACTCTTCTACCCTTTATGTATCAGAGTATGAGCTGAACTCTTATATGAATGATGTTTGCGCTACTTTCCGCAAATATGCCGAAATGAAACATATCAAATTTGTTTATGAAAGTAACTTTGACTATTTAAATGTGTGGTTTGATAGTGACAAGATGGGATCTATTCTAAAAAATATTTTGTCCAATGCATTGAAATACACGCCGGAAAATGGCAGTGTGTGTATTTGTGCTTACGAGGAAGGAACCACTTGGAGTATCGAAGTGAAAGATACAGGAATTGGTATTCCTTCATGTGAGCAGAAGAAATTATTCAGGAACTATTTTAGAGGTAGCAATGTTGTCAATCTGAAAGTAACGGGTAGTGGAATCGGGCTTATGTTAGTATATAAACTGGTCCGGTTGCATAAGGGAAAGATTCAGATTCAAAGTGCCGAACAACAGGGTACTTGTGTCCGGATAACTTTTCTGAAAGGAAATAAACATTTCCATAAGGCTAAATTCATTTCCCCTAAAGAGGTGGATGAATGTCCGGAAGTTACCATGTCGGGTGAGGCTCCGGATTTGCCGGTCATGAAATCTCCACAGATGAACAATTCTTCGCAACGTGTTTTGATAGTGGAAGATAATGATGATTTGCGCAATTATCTTGTTGATATGCTTGCCGTGAGTTATTACGTTCAGTCTTGTTCCAATGGAAAGGATGCACTTGTCATTATACGGGAATTTAATCCGGATCTCGTCATATCTGATATAATGATGCCCGAAATGAGTGGGGATGAGCTATGTTCAACTATAAAGAGTGATATTGAGATGTCCCATATTCCAGTCATTTTGCTGACCGCACTAGGGGATGAAAAAGATATACTCGGAGGACTGGAAATCGGAGCAGATGCTTATATCACCAAACCTTTTAGTGTGGGAATACTTAAGGTTACTATTAAAAACATACTTGCGAATCGTGCATTGCTCCGTCAAGTTTATAATAGTATTGAAGATGAAGAGAAGGATTTACCAGCTAATTGCGCTAATACCTTGGATTGGAAATTTATAGCTTCAGTTAAGGAATGTATAGAGAAGAACATGGGAGATCCGGGCTTTAATGTGGAGATGCTTAGCAGTCATCATCATATGAGTCGTACAAGTTTCTTTAATAAATTAAAAGCGTTGACCGGTTATGCTCCGGCTGATTATATCCGGATGATACGTTTGCAACATGCTGCACAGTTGTTAAAACAGGGTGAACATACAGTAACGGAGGTTTCTGATATTGTTGGATTCTCGGATGTGAAATACTTCCGGGAGGTATTTAAGAAGTATTACGATGTAAGCCCAAGCAAGTATGCAGAGTCGGGAAAGGAGGGAGCTTCTTCGACGACCAATTTTCGAAACGAGACAGATTAACCAAAAAGCCCTGTAAGAATGTTTTCTTCTCACAGGGCTTGTCTTTATGGGAAAGGAATTATTTATAGTAATTTGTTGGAGCCAAGTATAATCAGCATGGTATATCCCAGTATTAGTCCGATGATTCCCATAATTATGCCGACTTTTTCCATATCTTTTTGCTGAATCATACCCGTGGCATGTGCCAGTGCGTTGGGAGGGGTACTGATGGGTAATATCATTGCTAATGATGATCCGATTGCTACCCCGATCAATAAAGTTTCTACCCCACCTAATGAAGACAGGTTTTCGCGCATGCTGCTTCCTGCAATAGCAAGAATAGGGACGAGCAATGCCGCAGTAGCCGTATGTGAGATGAAGTTTGCCATGGCATAACAAATCAGTCCGGAGCCGACAATCATTAGTACAGGAGGCCATGTGTTGAAGGGGATAGCTTCAATCATATGTTTGGCCAGTCCTGTTTCCTGTAAGGCAACACCCAGTGCGAATCCACCGGCTACCATCCAGAGCACACTCCAACTGATTTCTTCCAGGTCACGTTTGGTGATAACCCCTGTTATACAGAATACGGCTACCGGAATCATGGCTACTACATTGGAATTCACTCCTGTCACTTTGTCAAACATCCATAGGACGACAGTGATAGCAAAAGTGATATAAACCACAATGGAACGCCAGTCTTTTTTTGCTTCACCTTCAATTTGTAATTCGATATTTTTTTGTTTAAAAGGGAATAGTCTTAAGAGAATAAACCACGCAATAAATAATACAATAATGGTATAAGGCAACATAAAACTCATCCACTCTCCGAAACCGATGTTTAAGTTTAGCCCTTCCGGGTCATTCAGGTATTTTAAAGCAATGGCGTTGGGTGGAGTGCCGATAGGAGTTCCCATACCGCCTACATTGGCAGCTACAGGAATAGCCATGGCCAGACCTATTTTTCCTTTACCGTCTGCTGGCAGTGCTTTTAACACAGGAGTAAGGAAAGTGAGCATCATGGCAGCTGTAGCCGTATTGCTAAGGAACATTGAAAAGGCTGCTGTAACGAGAATGAATCCTAATAGTACATAGCGTGACTGTGTTCCGAAAGGTCGCAGCATGACGCGTGCCAACAATACGTCCAGTCCGCTTTTGGTTGCTGCGATGGCAAGTATGAACCCACCTATAAATAGCATAATGATAGGATCGGCAAAGCAGTGCATAATGGATTTATACTTGACTGTCTGCCCTAACTTATCAGCTGAAATATTTTGTGTGAGGAACCATAAGCTACTGTCGGAAACGGTGAGTAATAGTAATACAACAATCAATACGGAAGTTGTCCATGCAGGGACAGCTTCGAATACCCACATCAGTGTGGCAAAAATAAAGATGGAAATAAGTCTTTGTTCTATGACGGTTAATCCTTCTATTCCAAATGTGTCAATAGGGAGGAGCCATAAAATAAGGGAGAGGGTAATAGCTACGGTTAACTTAATGCATCGGGTTACTGTCTGATTTTTTGCCAACCGTTTGGCTTTTTTCAAATCCTGATAAGCCTCTACTAGATGGAAGCCGTGAAAAATTTTGTACATAATACTAGGTTAAGATAAAATTTAAAAAAACGGTGCAAAAATAACTTTTTATTCCATATTTAGTTATTAGGAGATGATTTTTTTCTTTATTTTTTCTAGCTAAAGTGTCTTTGGAGATATCGGAAAGGAAAAAGGTCGGAAATAATACCGGTCTTTTTTATCTCTGTTTTTTAGTTTTCATATAGGTTACTATAATATATTATTTTATTTTTGTATTGTCCTTCTATAATTTGATAACTACTATAATTAAAGCCATGAAAAAACTGAAGATTTTATTATTTCTATGTGTTGTCGCATGTACGCTTACGGTACAAGCACAAAAACAATTTACCTTGAACTCTCCGGATGGGAAACTCCAAACAACTATTACCGTCGGTGATAAGTTGACTTATGACATCCATTGTGACGGACGTCAGATACTGGCTTCTTCTCCGATTTCGATGACATTGGATAATGGAGAAGTTTGGGGAGAGAAAGCAAAGTTGGCCGGCACTTCCGGGAAAAAAGTAGATCAGATGGTTCCTTCTCCTTTCTATCGCGCCAACGAGCTAAGAGATTACTATAATGAACTGACTCTCCGGTTTAAGAAAGATTGGAACGTAGAGTTTCGTGCTTACAATGATGGTATTGCATATCGCTTTGTCAGCCGGTCGAAGAAACCTTTCAATGTAGTGGATGAAACTGTAGATTACCGTTTCCCGTCCGATATGGTAGCCTCTGTTCCGTATGTAAAAGCGGGGAAAGACGGTGATTACGAATCCCAATATTTCAATTCTTTCGAGAACACTTATACTACTGATCGATTATCGAAACTGAATAAAAAACGTTTGATGTTTCTGCCGTTAGTAGTGGATGCTGGTGAAGGTGTCAAGATTTGTATCACAGAATCCGGTTTGGAGAATTATCCCGGTCTCTATTTATCTGCTGCTGAAGGGGAAAAACGATTGACGGGTAAATTCGCCCCCTATCCCAAGAAGACAGTGCAGGGCGGACACAATCAACTTCAGATGTTGGTGAAAGAGCGTGAAGCTTACATTGCCAAAGTAGATAAACCCCGAAGTTTTCCATGGCGAATGAGCATTGTTACCACTTCCGATAAAGATTTGGCGGCAAGCAACTTGAGCTATTTGTTGGCTGCTCCTTCCCGTCTGACGGATATTTCATGGATCAAACCCGGTAAAGTGGCATGGGATTGGTGGAATAACTGGAACTTGGATGGCGTTGATTTTATCACCGGAGTAAATAATCCGACTTATAAAGCATATATTGATTTCGCTTCTGCAAACGGAATAGAATATGTAATCCTTGATGAAGGTTGGGCAGTCAACCTGCAGGCGGATTTGATGCAAGTAGTAAAAGATATTAATCTGAAAGAACTGGTAGATTATGCAGCTTCCAAAAATGTAGGTATCATTCTTTGGGCTGGTTATTATGCCTTCGATCGTGATATGGAGAACGTTTGCCGTTATTTTGCCGACATGGGAGTCAAAGGCTTTAAGGTCGATTTTATGGATCGTGACGATCAGTATATGACAGCATTCAATTATCGGGCTGCCGAAATGTGTGCTAAATATAAATTGATTCTCGATTTGCATGGAACGCATAAACCGGCCGGCTTGAATCGTACTTATCCGAATGTGTTGAACTTTGAAGGGGTTAATGGCTTGGAACAGATGAAATGGAGTCCGGCTTCGGTCGATCAGGTGAAGTATGACGTACTGTTGCCTTTCACCCGTCAGGTTTCCGGTCCGATGGATTACACCCAAGGCGCGATGCGTAATGCTTCGAAAGGCAACTATTATCCTTGTAACTCGGAACCTATGAGCCAGGGAACTCGCTGTCGCCAACTTGCTCTGTATGTGGTATTCGAGTCTCCTTTCAATATGCTGTGCGATGCGCCAAGCAACTATATGCGCGAACCGGAATCAACCGAATTTATTGCCAATATTCCGACCGTATGGGATGAAAGTATCGTGCTTGATGGCAAAATGGGAGAGTACATCGTAACGGCGCGCCGGGCAGGAAATGTCTGGTATGTAGGTGGAATTACCGATTGGACGGCACGTGACATTGAAGTAGATTGTTCCTTCTTGGGCGACAAGACATACGATGCTACATTATTTAAGGATGGAGTGAATGCCCACCGGGTTGGACGTGATTATAAATGTGAATCTTTCCGGATAAAGAATGACAGTAAGTTGAAGATTCATTTGGCACCCGGAGGTGGTTTTGCACTGAAGATCAAATAATAGGTACTTTAGGTTCTATATTCTATCTAAATATTGAACCGGATTTAATAAGTTTGAAATAGGTTCGATGCTGTATCAGTAAATTTGATACAGCATCGAATTTTTATGAACAGGCCGATTGAGGACCTGCCGTGCAATGACAAATTGGAACGTGTCAGGATAATGCCGCAATACCTGTTCCTATCAGATTGGCATTATTCATACTTTTTATGTCGATCTCTACGTCTTCCAAACCAAATAAACTGAAGAGTTCCCGTAATTTCTCCATGACAATCATATTATAGTTTTTATCTTTTCTGTTCTTGCTCCAAAAAAGACTTCCTTCGGCAACCAGGCAAATTCTCCTTATCTCCTTATTGTATGACTTTAGCAACATGATAAGCCCTGTAAGTGAAGCTGCAACCAATTGCGCCGATCTGCCATATATCCACTGTGCCACCTGCACATACACATCTTTATAAATATCGGGATAGTTCATGATAGAGGTAAGCTTTTGTGCATCGAATTTTTCTTCAAATTCTTCCAGAGGAAAAGTCGCTTTTAGAATGTCTCCCAAGTACATGCCGGATACAGCTTTCTCGAAACGTTGTCTTCCCGGATTGTCGGAGATTACATCTACCGTATTATCTACTGCGGTGAGGAATGGCGGATGAAAGTTCCCCGACTCCAGATTAACAGGAATCAAGCCATCGACCTTATGTGACGGGCTTAACTTCTTAATTTTGTCAGCCGGAATAAAAGTAGCCATATTGGTGCCTGTTCCCACAATCAGACCTATATATGCATCGTAACTGCTGTCGGTAAGTCCTGCAAATAAACTGGCTACGGTGTCATTAAGCACTTTTATATTCGTAAACTTGATTTTATTTCTTTCGTTTAGATAGTCCAGTAAAGGCTTCCCTACCACTTCTCCGATCATCTCTTTTATGTCAACTCCTTTTGTCCAACGTAAGAGTTTGGCATCTCCGCTTGGCACAGACTCTGTCGGATAAGAAAAGCAATATCCGATTGGCATTTCTTTCTCCCGTTTTATTCCGGTAATCATGTCTGCCAATTCTTTGAATAACTCCTCGCGGGTATAGCCGGGAGATTTCATAACCGACATGTCTTTCTTCCAACCATTGTTGGGGTGAATGGTTGGAGGAACTTTACTGAAGTCAACGATTGCCACCCGATAATTGGTTCCTCCCAAATCAAGCACTAACGATTTACCATTAATACTACTTGCTTTCGGAGTGATAAAAGTTGGAATGCATTGTATCTCTGCATTTTCTGTGTTCAATCCCTCTTCTACTTTTGCTTTGAATGAACGGGCAATTTCTTTGAGTTGCTCATTATCTAACTGAAAAATATTCTTCTCCATGATATTGACTTTTATTGTGTATACTATGATATATATGAATAACAACTGAAAAGGAATTTTGCTCGGTCGGTATACGGTATATGGATTCGGCCGGATTCCTGATTTATCTCTTTCTTTTTTGCTCTTTCCTAAAAAATGACCTTTCGTTGAATTCAGCCTTCCTGCAAATGATTTTTCATTTTCATTTCTCATATTCTCATGAGCGATATGGTAATTAATTGTAAATCAATTATATAATGATATGAGAAATAAACTGTAGAATGGTATTTCTCATAGTATTTCCATCATTTAGACCTAAAAATAATGCATTTCTCATAGGTTTTAAATTATTTCTCATCTTATTCTCATATTCCTTTTATCTATTTTGCTCATTTCTCATGCATGATGGCTGTAGCTTTTTCCGGACTATCGCCGGACTTGCGATTATTCCTTTCCTTATGTCGTTTATTAATCAACTTCCTATTGTTTACTGCTTTCCTGTGTATCATTCACCTTATATCTTTATGTTTTTCCTTAATCATTTTCATTCCTTCCTACTACTATCTGTATCGTTCCACTCCAGTGAACAGGCTTGTGCACTAGAGTGAAAAGAACCGTCCACTCGAGTGGAACGATCTGTTCACTGGAGTGGAACGATACAGATGCAGGTAGGAAAATATACAAATGTCCGCTCTATATACTTTCAATAAGCACTGGTAATATATTGTAAAGCAGTGTATAGTCTGGTATTCTACTTGGTCTTTAGCTTAGAATCTGGCTTGATAATTTATAGGATAAATGGTTAAAATACTATGAGAAATACCTTGAAAAGGTATGAGAAATGCGTTGTTTTATGGACAAAATGCTGGTAATACTATGAGAAATGCTATTTTCTATTTTATTTCTCATAGTGTTATGTCTTTGATTTACAGGATATTATTATGTGCGTTATGAGAACATGAGAAATGAAAATGAAAAATCGTTTCTAGTAGAATGTCAGATTCGTGTTTTTTTATATGATATAGACTAGATTAATTGATAAAGCATATTTTTTTCTGTCAAAATTGTTTGTTTAATAGATATTTATTTCTACTTTTGTCATAGTTTACTTTCGAGCGAAGGAAGTAGCTTTTTAATAATTTTATTGAGAACGGTTATTTATTATATATCTCTCCAAAAGAATCCGCTAATTTTTTTCCTGGGGATTGTAATAAGTGTCGGGTCTCACGCATCTTTTGTATATATACTTTGTTATATACTCAATTGGGCGTGGGGCTATCACTTATGCATCTGGGAAGGGTCTTAGCGGATACCATTTGGAGGGCGTAAGTAGATAGTTCCCACGTTCTCTTTTTATATAAACCTCGCACCACCGGGAACTGATGTGGTAATTCATATAAACTATGTGCGGAGACTTTAATCGTATCATCATTCAGCTATCGCAGCATCCTGTTGTGAACAAATCTTTCTCTGATTTAACCTGTACCGAATGCGAACAGGCATATGTCTTGATAAATGAATTGATTAGTTTATCAGTAGAAGAAGATTATACCCTATTGGATTATATTCAGATGGCACGCCTGAAGTATTATCTCGGTGAGCTTTCTTGCAAGATATATTCTGTAAAGGAAGATGCCGCCCTTCATTATGGTAGCGCCCTTCATTTATTGGAGAAAGGCGGTCTCGATCTGAGCCTAAAGAAATGGATTGAACTTGTCAGCCTGCGTATGGAGGAATAAATCGTCGTTGCATTTCAATTCTGCATTTCCTGACGTATGTTTGCCTCATTTCTTTTTGCATATACTTGATTGAATAATCCTGTATATGCAAAAATCATCATGTCTTATAATCCGGTTTTGGTATATTTTATATGGCACTTCTCTTTTCTCTTATGATTTTCTTCTTAATTTATCTTTGCCTTACGCTCGCCCGCTCGCGTGTGATATAATAATGTATAGTTCTCTTCTTGTTTCCGCGCACGATCTACCCGTGCTTAAAAAATATGTTCTACAACATCGTTATGCATCAGCACTTTAGCAAATGTATTCAAAAATAATTAGAAAAAATAGTTTGATATATTTGGAGTGTATACGAAAAGGGCGTACTTTTGCACCCGCTTTCCAAGAGAAGAAAGCCTTGATAAATTGACTTAGTGAAAAAGTGGAATTATACTTAAAGAAAAGAACAAAAAACTTCCGAAAAAGTTTGGATTATAATAAATAAAGTTCTTATCTTTGCAGTCCGATTCGCAAAGAAAATTGGCAAGAGTTATTCTTTCATACATTCTTTCCCTTTCGCATAGAGAGCCCCAGAGAAATCGAGTAAAAAGAAAAACTGAAAAAAAACTTCCGAAAAAGTTTGGTAGTTAAAAATAAAGCCCTTACCTTTGCACCCGC
>NZ_JADMOU010000032.1:0-64185 GCF_015558905.1 Bacteroides sp. D55t1_190419_B8 | reverse complement strand
CTTACAAAATTAAGATTCCGTCCCCGTAACCCATAGGATTTTTTCCAACAACCACGATAAAATCTGCTGCTTTAAGCGGAAATCAGTATACAACAAATTTCAACAACTCAAAATTCAAATCACATGGTTACAGTTACGTTTGCCATCAAACCATATTTGGCCGAGTACATGTATGTCCGATACAGACAATATTTAGAATCCCGATCACATAATAATCCGCCTTCAAAACTCCCTGTCCCAATCCACCTCTCCCACCTCACCCCCGTTTATCACTTTCTGCAACAATTATCTGTTCCTCACCCGCAAAGTGTCTCCTGGAAAGAAACTGGAAATATCTCTTTCGTCCTCCCCAGCCCAAGACTCGGCAAAAATCCCGAAGTTTACAATTATTTTGGCCAGGATAGCATCTTTATTATAGAAAAGGAAATCGAAGTGGAAATGAAAGCGGAACTATACTCATTTCTGTTGGAAAATAAGTTCAAAAATGGGGTGATGTATATAAAGTCAATGCATGAATTCGTGGAAAAATACAATATGGCAGAATCAGTGGAAGAAGAAAGCTTAATGAGGGCTTTTCAAAGATGGAGGAAAATGGTGAAGGAGAAGTCGGAAAAATAAATAGTAATATCAAAAGAATTCTTACCTTTACAGCAATAAACAATTCAAAATAAAATTATGGCACTTTACAAATATAATACTTCAGGCGTCTTTTCTGAAATAAAAGAAAAGCCTTTTAAATTGGAAAGAGATATTCAACGCATGTTTGAAACTAATATGTCCGAAATCATGGGACTTGAAATGATTAAGTCCGAATTTACGATCAAAGACCGCCGTATTGATACGCTTGCCTTTGATCCGCAATCGAAGGCTTTTGTTATCATTGAATATAAAAGGGAAAGAAACTCCAGTGTCATAGATCAAGGGTTTACTTATCTAAGCCTAATGTTGCAAAATCAGGCTGATTTTATTCTGGAATATAATGAAACGCAAGCTGGAAACTTGAAACGGAATGATGTGGACTGGTCGCAAACAAAAGTCGTTTTTATATCACAAGGGTTTACGCCTAACCAACGAGAGGCTGTCAATTTCAAAGATTTGTCCATTGAGTTATGGGAAGTGAAGCGCTATGAGAATGATAGTGTATCCATCACTCCTATTCGCAAAAGTCACGCATCGGCAAGCATTAAAACAGTGATGCAGAATAGTCCAGAATTTAAAGAAGTGACGGAGAAAATTAAAGAGTATTCGGAGGAAAATTTGTTAAAAGGAAAATCTGACAATGTAGTAGAATTATACGAGAGTTATAAGAATGCAATTCTTAATTTGAATACAGAAATTGAAGTTAAACCACAAAAGTGGTATATTTCATTCAAAAAGGCCAACAGCCATATTTGTGCACTTGAAATCCAGAAAAATGGAATAAAGCTTACTATAAATGCAGCCAAAGGACATTTAGAAGATAGTAAGCAATTAACAAGAGATATTTCAACTGTCGGACATTTTGGCAATGGAGATTATGAACTCAAGATCTCAGATACTAAATATTTAGAATATATCATGAGCCTTGTGAAGCAAGCGATTAAATAGATATGGCTAATTATTGTAACATAGTAAGCCCCGATAATTCACTTTTGTAGATTAATAGGCTTATATGTGAAAAACAGGACTATCTGGCTCTACAAAAAGGTATGTTGGATATATTACTTAAATAATACAGTGCCAACATTTATCAGTAAATATCTGTCTAACTGCGAGCAGCAATCACCTGAGATATTTTGTCTATAACCTTTTTGTATTCATTATCTGATTTATCGGTAGGTAGTTCAAAGGTAAAACTATCAGTTGCTCGTAAACTAAAGGCATTACCTTCTAGTACTTCCAATTTCCATTGTTGCTCAATATTTGTCTGAGTTGGGTAATAAAGAACCCAAAATAAAATGCGACTATTGGATTTAGAAGCCAAATAATCTCTTAATAAGGCCAGACGTTCATGACACAAAAGCCTGTTGAATTGGGTAGATATCTAATCAGAAAACCCGGGGGATATCATTCTGTATAAAACAAGATTTGCAGTCAAAGAGAAAAAGCGTAAAAAGGTATAAAGAAAAGAGGGTGTACAAGCACCCTCTTTTTCTATACTCTTTTATCCTACAATACTCTTTATATAATCAGACGGACATACATGATAGAAGTCTTTGAACTTCTTTCCAAAGTATTTGGCATCGCAATAGCCCAGTATACCTGCAATATCCGAAATGTTGTACTGCTGGGAGGCCAGCAATTTAAGTGCTTTGTCCATTTTGAATGAATTGATATAGTTTTCGGGAGGGTTGCCCGTAATCTCTCTTATCTTATTATAAAAAGCAGTGCGGCTCATGCCTATATCAACGCTTAATTTATCTATTGTATATTTATCAGTAGAGAGATTTTTCTCCAGGATTTCATTGACTTTATCCATAAATTTCCGGTCGGCATTTTCTGTTTCTATTTCGGCTTTTGTGGAAATCATCGGAGAAATGGCATCTGACAGAAACAGCCTGATCCGTTCGCGTAAGACCATGCGGTTTTCGACAAGCATACGTATGTCTGCCCTAAGTTTACAAATGCTTTCCGTACGCAATCCCAGACGGTCTGCCCCACTCCCTAAATGTGACAAATAGCTTTCGTTATCAAAGGCTCTTAATAGAAGAATGATTGGTATGTATCCTATCGTTTTATCTTCCTTAATTTGAGTGCTAAGTATATCTCCGCTTATTCCATTCACATTGTCGTCAATAATGATAGCATCAGGATTTTGACTGATAGCCGTATCCATTAACAGCTCCGGATTATCAAGAACTGAAACTTGAAAATAGCGTGATAAGGTTTTCTTTAAATAATCACTGAATAACTTATCTGCCATTACTAATAGGATATGGGAAGTTTCTCTCGCTTTAGTGTTTTGTTTATTGCTCTTAGGACTCTCGCAGGAGTCATTTGTTGGGGTCTTCGTTTTTGTAGAAGAATGTCTCAATACCGGGCATGACTGATTCTGACAACGGCAGTCTGTCGGAATGACGATTTGAAAAGTAGCTGCTTTACCATGTCTGCATCCGGTTATTTTTCCGCCATGCAGACGGATGATTTTTCTTACCGTCCATAAATCACTATATCCATACACGGGAAATATAATAGGAATAAAGGGAAACATTTTCTCTGTTCTTTGCCCGGCTATTTCGTTATTGCTAATCTGCAACTGCCAAGAATTTATTGTGTGGGTTACGTTGATTGATATGCAACAGCCTGGCTCGGAAATCAAAATCATCTTGTTGATAAGGTGTTGAAGTGCTGCAGTCATTATGTTTTCGTTTATCCTGCAACTGACGCAATCCGAACATTCACCAACAGTCAGCTGTATCTGGCGGGAGTTGGCATAAGCCCGGCATTGATTGACAATGGAAGTAACATAAGTGGAAAGTTCCAAATTTACCGTTGACGTTTTAGGAGGAATTCTCTTATTTACTTTATTTAGAGTTGCAATATTCTGGTTACAATATATGATACATTCGGCATATCCCAGTGCTTCTTCCACTTGTTGGGAAAGAGGTTCAGGGAGGTTGCCTGTTTTGAGTTCTTCCAATTGATTCCGCAGCAATATTAACGGTGTATGTGCTGTATGGAGCATGTTCATGGCAATCTTAAATTTTTCATGCGATAATAACTGCACATTGTATTCTATTATAAGATACGCAAATAGAATCACAAACAGTCCAATACCGAGACTTTCCACAGGGACCGCATATCCAAGCAACGACAAATCGGGTAAAATGATGCCAATAGTTTGTTTGCTGTTTACTAAATTGGCTCCAGGATCTGAAGAGGATAAAGCTCGGAAGCTTACTAATAAATTCAGGTAACAATCATTCATACTAATATCGGATTTGATTAATATTCTACACCTTTCGTAAAACACGCCTGATAATCTTTTAACGTGCTTAAAATCCGATGCAAGTATAAACTTTTCAACGTTCACACAGGAGGTGGTTTCCAACAAAAACAATGGGTGTTTTCTATCAAAAATGGTAACAATGTCTTTTGTTACCGAAATATTAAGAGGGGTATACTATCAAGTCTTCGTTTTACCCCAATAGCCTCTATTAGTTAATTATTTTCATCATAATAATACGCTCATAATATCATGAAAAAATTAATTGAATCATCAAAACAATAGATTCTATTGAGTCATAAAGCTACGTATATAATTAGAAAATTATATATGTAAGTGAGTATCATTTAACCATAAGGAACATATATATCACAGAAATACCTCATCATACAATGGAATATTCTTCGCATCGTAGACATGAGTGACTGCAAATATATCGTCTTTCTTGATTAGTAACCAGTCTCTGTCCTGATCGTCCATATTCGTATGGATAAGGGTAAACAGGCCTTTGAGCTTATGACCATGTAATTTGAATTCAAGTATTCCGTTTTTAATGGCAGCGGAAATGTTACGATTATTACCGACACAAGCATAGGTTCCGCTATCCCATATTTCCACTGTACCCGCTCCATAGTTGCCTTCGGGTATAACTCCCTCAAAGTGTGCGTAACTCAAAGGGTGATCTTCTACTTGTATAGCCAGTCTTTTATCTTTCGGATTCATGGAAGGGCCTTTAGGAACCACCCAGCTTTTCAACACTCCATCCACTTCCAGACGGAAATCGAAATGAAAATGACTGGCTTCATGCTTTTGGACAACAAAAACAGGTATCCGGCTTGGAGTTTCCACTGTATCCGCCGTCGGTTCGGGAGTCTCACTGAATAGTCTTTTTGCCTGGTACTCTTTGAGGTTGCTGAAAGAGGGATCTGCCTGCTTTTCCACCATTTTTGTACTTTTTCCTTCATCGGGAGAATTCTTTGCCATAATCTGTATTTTTTCAGGTGAATAAAAAACGAATGATTAATTGTCACAACAATCAGCATATCTGTTTGTTGCCGGAATTCATCTATTTTAATGGCTTTAAAACCGTATTTACGTTTGTTTATAGCAAAAAGCGGGTAAATATGTAACATTGCACATATTTACCCGCTTTCTGCAGGATCTAATTTCTTACTTGCCGGAAATTGAGTCTTTCTTACCTTGCTTATTTACAATAGAAGGACTTCCTTTGTATTCAATATCTCCGCTGCCACTGGCTTTTGCGTCCAACTGTTTGGAAGCGTAACAAGATATATCGCCGGAACCTGAAACTGTAGCAACGACATTAGTAGCCGTCAGCTTGTCGGCACTGATATCACCGGAACCATTCACAGTCAGCATAGCCATTTGAGTGGCACCTTTTATTTTCACGTCACCGGAACCGCTAACTATCGTTTTTACAGTAGTGGCCTTCACATTCTTCACGTCAATATCTCCACTACCTTTTACAAAAGCGGAAAGATTGGTATATTGCAGATTTTCAGCTTCAATATCTCCGGAACCTGTTATATTCAGATTTAAGTCAGCTCCTTTGATAGTACCTTTCAGATATACATCGGCCGAGCCTTTAATATCGACATTATCCAATGAAGGAGAAGAGGCAATCACTTTCAACCGGCGTTCTCCGCTAAGAATCTTAACGCCTTTCTTTATATTTACCTGTAGCACTCCATTTACCGTAGATACCTCCAACAGGTCAACCAGATTATCCGAGCCATATATAGAAACTGTTGTTTTAGAACCATTACTCTGACGATACTCAACGTCGGGACTACCCAGAACTCTGATTGAACTGAAATTGCTCACGTTATTCAGTTCTTTCGTGATATATTTCTTACTAGGAGTAACGGTTTGTGCCTGTATTCCTGTAAAGCACAAGAACATCAGCACTACTAACATAGATGTAACATTAAAACTTTTCATAATTTCTTCTTATTAAATATTCTACTGACAAATATAGGAAGTATATTTCAAAGTATGGCAACTGAAAGAATAATAAATCATTCCTACTTCTTAGTACCTGCATAGTGGGTACAAAATCCCCCATTAAACGTCCTTTTATAAAAGTATAAAAGCAGTTAGATGGAAATGAATAAAAAAAGATTAATCGGGTACCTGTTTGTACTGATGTCTGTGGGCTGCATTCATGCGCAGGAAACGAATGTGTCTGCACAAGAATATAAACTATGGTATGACTGCCCGGCACAGGTATGGACAGAAGCACTACCTTTGGGAAATGGACGCCTGGGAGCCATGGTTTATGGGACACCAGGGACAGAACAAATACAACTAAACGAAGAAACGATCTGGGCAGGACGCCCCAATAACAACGCCAATCCGGACGCGCTGGAGTATATTCCCAAAGTGCGTGAACTTGTTTTTGCCGGAAAATACCTGGAAGCACAGACTCTCGCTACAGAAAAGGTGATGGCAAAGACGAATTCCGGAATGCCATATCAAAGTTTCGGTGATTTGCGAATTGCCTTTCCCGGTCATACCCGTTATTCCAACTATTATCGGGAGTTAAGTCTGGATTCAGCCCGTGTGATGGTGCGTTATGAAGTAGACGGAGTGCAATATCAACGCGAAACGATTACTTCATTTACCGATCAGGTAGTAATGGTGCGCCTGACAGCCAATCGTCCCGGACAAATTACATTTAACGCTCAACTGACTTCGCCTCACCAGGACGTAATGATCGCTTCTGAAGCAGGAAACTGCGTAACTCTTTCAGGAGTATCCTCCTTGCATGAGGGGTTGAAAGGGAAAGTGGAATTTCAAGGCAGATTGACTGCTAAAAATAAAGGTGGAGAAATAGCTTGTGCCGATGGGATACTTTCTGTTGAGAAAGCCGACGAAGCAATCATCTATGTATCTATTGCGACTAATTTCAATAATTATCAAGACATTACCGGTAATCAAGTAGAACGGGCAAAAAACTATTTGGAGAAGGCAATGGTTCATCCATTCATCGAATCGAAAAAGAGCCACGTTGATTTCTACCGGCAATACCTGACACGCGTTTCTCTCGATTTAGGAAAAGACCAATATGCAAATGTGCCAACCGATAAGCGTGTGGAAAATTTCAAGAACACCAATGATGCTCATCTGGTTGCCACTTATTTCCAATTCGGACGTTATCTGTTGATCTGTTCTTCCCAACCGGGAGGACAGCCCGCCAACCTGCAAGGAATCTGGAATGATAAATTATTCCCTTCCTGGGACAGTAAATATACCTGTAACATCAATTTGGAAATGAATTACTGGCCTTCAGAAGTAACGAATCTAAGTGAGTTGAATGAACCGTTATTCCGCTTGATAAAAGAGGTTAGCAATACAGGAAAAGAGACGGCTAAGGTTATGTATGGAGCCAACGGATGGGTATTACATCATAACACGGATATATGGCGCATCACAGGGGCGGTTGATAAAGCTCCTTCAGGTATGTGGCCCAGTGGTGGTGCATGGCTTTGCCGGCATCTCTGGGAACGTTATCTATACACCGGAGATATTGAGTTCCTGCGTTCTGTTTACCCGATACTGAAAGAGTCCGGACGTTTCTTTGATGAAATCATGGTGAAAGAGCCGGTACACAACTGGTTGGTAGTCTGCCCCAGTAATTCACCGGAGAATGTACATTCGGGGAGTGACGGAAAAGCCACTACAGCTGCCGGATGCACCATGGACAACCAATTGGTCTTCGATCTTTGGACAGCAATTATATCTGCTTCTCAAATACTGGACACAGATCAGGAATTTGCCACTCACCTGGCCCAACGTCTCAAAGAAATGGCTCCTATGCAAGTAGGACATTGGGGACAATTACAGGAGTGGATGTTCGACTGGGATGACCCGAAAGATGTACACCGCCACATTTCTCATTTATACGGACTATTCCCCAGCAATCAGATTTCTCCTTATCGTACTCCTGAATTATTCGATGCAGCACGTACTTCTCTGATTCATCGCGGCGACCCGTCGACCGGATGGAGCATGGGATGGAAAGTTTGCCTCTGGGCTCGCTTGCTTGATGGTGACCACGCTTACAAACTGATTACAGATCAGTTGACTCTTGTGCGCAATGAGAAGAAAAAAGGAGGCACCTACCCTAACCTGTTCGACGCGCATCCACCATTCCAGATCGATGGAAACTTCGGTTGTGCCGCAGGTATTGCAGAAATGTTGATGCAAAGTTACGATGGTTTTATTTATCTGCTTCCTGCACTTCCTACCGTCTGGCAGGAAGGTTCTATCAAAGGAATTATTGCACGTGGAAGTTTCGAACTTGATTTGAGCTGGAAAAACGGGAAAGTAAGCCGTCTGGTTGTGAAATCTCATAAGGGAGGTAACTGTCGCTTACGTTCACTCAACCCATTAACAGGCAAGGGTCTGAAGCGTGCCAAAGGTGAAAACCCGAATCCTCTTTATGCCGTTCCCACTATTCCCGAACCATTGATTAACGAAAAGGCAAACCTAAATAAGGTGGAAATTGCAGAGACTTATGTCTATGATCTGCCTACCAAAGCAGGACAAGAATATGTATTGATTGGAAAATAATAACTCGACCGATATGAACAAAAACTTATTAAAACTGATGGTAGCTTGTGGAACGACTTGTTTTCTGGCATGCACAGCACCTCAAAAAGTAGAAACGGAAAAATGGAGTGAACGCATGGCACGCTCCGAAATGAAACGTTTCCCCGAACCCTGGATGATTGAAAAAGCTAAGAAACCACGTTGGGGATATACCCACGGACTAGTAGTGAAATCCATGTTGGAAGAATGGAAACATACCGGAGACAGCACATATTATGATTATGCCAAGATCTATGCGGATAGCTTGATTGATGCCGACGGACGTATCAAAACCATGAAATATCTTTCATTCAATATTGATAACGTCAACGGTGGAAAGATTCTTTTCGATCTTTATGCACAGACCGGAGACGAACGTTATAAAATTGCCATGGATACCTTGCGCAAACAAATGGCAGAGCAGCCCCGTACCAGTGAAGGAGGGTTCTGGCATAAATTGAGATACCCTCATCAAATGTGGCTGGACGGAATCTTTATGGCTTCTCCTTATCTGGTTCAATATGGGGCCACTTTCAACGAACCGGCTTTATTTGACGAAGCAACGAAACAGATTCTTTTAATAAATAGTAAGACTTATGATCCTGCAACAGGATTGTATTATCACGGATGGGATGAAAGCCGGGAACAGAAATGGGCAAATCCAGAAACGGGTTGCTCTCCTAATTTCTGGAGTCGCAGCATCGGATGGTACGGAGCGGCTATCGTAGATGTACTGGACTTCCTGCCACAGGAAACTGCCGGACGCGACAGCATTATACAGATTTTGCAAGGATTGACAAAAACGCTTGTGAAATATCAGGATCCTCAATCCGGAACCTGGTATCAGGTGACCGATCAGGGAGCACGGGAAGGTAATTATCTGGAATCATCTGCTACTGCCTTGTTTGTCTACACTCTCGCCAAAGCTATCAATAAAGGATATCTTGGCAACGAATATATCGAACCGACAAAGAAAGCCTTTGATGGAATGGTAAAGACATTCACCCGTCTTGAAGAAGATGGTAGCTATACAATCACTAACTGCTGTGCAGTGGCAGGATTGGGCGGAGACTCGAAAAGATACCGTGACGGCTCATTTGAATATTATATCAGTGAACCGATCATAGAGAATGATCCGAAATCGGTCGGTTCATTTATTCTGGCTGCCATTGAATATGAGAAAATGACAGAGAAAAAATAATTTTTAGACACGGATTACACGAATTTCACGGCTTTTGAAATATGACTAGCAACAGCGTAATTTGTGTAATCCGTGCCTAATATTCGAAAACAATAAACTAAAAACGATAAAATACAATGAGAAAATTCAAGATTCTTCCTCTCTTATTGCTGTTGCTAACTTTAGTTATCCCGGCAGCGGCACAGAAGAAAACGCAAAAGACGTACATTCCCTGGAACAACGGAAAGCTTGTAGTTTCCGAAGAGGGACGTTACCTGAAACATGAAAACGGTGCTCCTTTCTTTTGGTTAGGCGAAACGGGATGGTTATTACCCGAACGCTTGAACCGGGATGAAGCCGAATATTATCTGGAACAATGTAAACGCCGCGGATATAATGTGATTCAGGTTCAAACATTGAATAATGTTCCGTCTATGAATATCTACGGACAGTATTCGATGATTGACGGATACAACTTCAAAAACATCAATCAAAAAGGTGTATACGGTTACTGGGATCACATGGATTATATTATCCGTACAGCAGCAAAGAAGGGTTTGTATATTGGTATGGTCTGTATTTGGGGAAGTCCTGTGAACCGGGGTGAAATGACTGTTGACCAAGCAAAAGCATACGGTAAGTTTCTGGCAGAACGTTATAAGGACGAACCGAACATTATCTGGTTTATCGGCGGAGACATCCGTGGCGATGTAAAAACCGCCGAATGGGAAGCTCTGGCCACTTCTATCAAAGCTATCGACAAGAATCACCTGATGACATTCCATCCGCGTGGAAGAACAACTTCTGCTACTTGGTTTAACAATGCTCCTTGGTTGGATTTCAATATGTTTCAAAGCGGACACCGCCGCTACGGGCAACGTTTCGGAGACGGTGATTATCCTATTGAAGAAAATACGGAAGAAGATAACTGGCGTTTCGTAGAGCGTAGCTTGGCTATGAAGCCAATGAAACCCGTGATTGACGGTGAACCGATTTACGAAGAAATTCCTCATGGCCTGCATGATGAGAACGAATTGCTCTGGAAAGACTATGATGTACGCCGGTATGCTTACTGGTCGGTATTTGCCGGTTCTTTCGGACATACATACGGTCATAATTCTATCATGCAATTTATCAAACCGGGTGTAGGTGGTGCTTATGGCGCTAAAAAGCCTTGGTATGAAGCACTGGATGATCCGGGTTACAATCAAATGAAGTATCTGAAAAACCTGATGTTGACTTTCCCGTTCTTCGAACGTATACCCGATCAGTCTGTCATCGTAGGACAGAATGGAGAACGTTATGACCGAGCTATCGCTACACGTGGTAATGATTATCTGATGGTATACAACTACACCGGACGTCCGATGGAAGTTGATTTCAATAAGATCAGTGGTGCGAAGAAGAACGCTTGGTGGTTCACTACGAAAGATGGCAAGCTGGAATATATCGGCGAATTTGATAATGGAGTGCACAAATTTCAACATGACAGTGGTTACTGCAGTGGAAACGATCATATCCTGATTGTAGTGGACAGCTGTAAAAACTATATGGAGAAGGACTGGACAGAGTTACCGGATGCACAACAAAAATGGAATAAATAATTATATTATGAGGCACGGATTACACGGATTTCACGGTTGCTTTGCGCAATCATAATTCTAAAAGCCGTGTAATCCGTGTAATCCGTGCCTAAATTTATAGATGAAAACCTACTTATGAATAAAAGAATATTTATATTATTCCTATTTTCCCTTCTGCTCTTTACCGGGTCCATATACGCAGCCATAGGTATCACTGACCTGCGAACAGAACAGTTGAAAAATCCGGCAGGTATCGATGTGCGCCAACCTCGATTGAGTTGGCGCATCGAATCGGATGGACAGAATGTGATACAAACTGCGTATCACATTCTTGTTGCATCTTCCCCAGAGCTATTGGAACAAGGGAAAGGGGATATCTGGGATTCAGGAAAGATTGAATCTGACGCTTCCCAATGGATCGCTTATCAAGGAAAAACGCTAAAGCGTAATGCTCCCTACTATTGGAAAGTGAAAATCGACACCAACAAGGGGACAACAGATTGGAGTACTCCGGCTTTCTGGACTACAGGACTGTTTAATGAAGCAGATTGGCAAGGGCAATGGATTGGTTTGGATAAAGCCGCTCCCGGAGACAGCGAAACACAATGGAGCCGCTTGGCAGCCCGCTATCTCCGCAAAGAATTTGCATTGAAGAAAGAAGTGAAACGTGCCACAGTACACATTGCCGGAATGGGATTGTATGAACTGTTTATCAACGGACAACGTATCGGCAATCAAGTTCTGGCTCCTGCTCCTACCGACTATCGGAAAACGATTCTGTACAACACCTATGATGTCACATCGTTGCTTCAAACAGAGAATGCTATTGGAGTAACTCTCGGAAATGGTCGTTTCTATACGATGCGCCAAAACTATAAACCGTATAAGATACCGACTTTCGGCTATCCTAAACTTCGGTTGAATCTGATTGTGGAATATGCAGACGGCAGCAAAGAAACGATTGCTACAAACACCACTTGGAAATTGACAACTGACGGTCCTATCCGTAGCAATAATGAATACGATGGTGAAGAGTACGACGCCCGTAAAGAGTTAGGAAACTGGACTCAAACCGGGTATGATGATAAAAGCTGGATGCCGGCACAACGTGTGAGCATTCCTTCGGGAACATTGCGTGCGCAAATGATGCCCGGTATGAAAGTCACAGAAACGTTGAAACCTGTTTCCATTAAAAAGCTCGGCAATAAATATATCTTGGATATCGGCCAAAATATGGCGGGTTGGGTACGTTTCCGAATCAAAGGACAGGCTGGGGACAGCATTCGCCTCCGTTTCGCAGAAAGTCTGCAAAGCAATGGTGAACTTTACACCAGAAATTTTAGGGACGCCCGTTCTACAGATGTATATGTTGTCAGTGGACGTGAAACAAAAGATGCTACCTGGGCACCTCGTTTTATCTATCATGGATTTCGCTATGTAGAAGTTAGCGGTTATCCGAATGCGAAGGCTGAAGATTTCGTTGCTGAGGTAGTAGAAGATGAAATGGAGCATACCGGAACTTTCAACTGTTCTGACGAGACTCTGAATAAGATTATCCGTAATGCATTCTGGGGAATCCGGAGTAATTATAAAGGTATGCCGGTAGACTGTCCACAACGAAATGAGCGCCAGCCATGGTTGGGCGACCGTACCATGGGGTGTTGGGGAGAGAGTATGCTTTTCGATAATTATGCAATGTACACCAAATGGACGCGTGACATTCGCGAAGCACAACGTGAAGACGGCTGTATTCCTGATGTGGCTCCGGCATACTGGAATTATTACTCGGATAATGTGACTTGGCCTGCCGCTTTACCTATGGCCTGCGACATGCTTTTCACTAACTTTGGAGACAAACGTCCGATCGAGGAGAATTATCCTGCTATCAAAAAATGGGTATCTCATATCCGCGAATACTACATGACAGAGGAATATATCATCACCAAAGATAAATATGGTGACTGGTGTGTTCCACCCGAATCACTGGAGTTGATTCACAGTAAAGACCCATCCCGCAAGACTGATGGAGATTTGATCGCAACCGCTTATTATCTAAAGGTACTGCAACTGATGCACCGCTTTGCAAGTCTGCAAGGACTGGAAGCTGACGCAAAAGAATGGGAAGATTTGGAACATCGCATGAAAGATGCATTCAACGCCCGTTTCCTACACGTAAAAGAAAGCACCTCACTCGTGCCGGGACATGCCTTATATCCGGATAGTATTTTCTATGGCAACAACACGGTTACTGCCAATATTTTGCCACTTGCCTTCGGACTGGTTCCTAAAAATCAGATCAATGCGGTAGCCCAAAATGCTGTGGCTTCTATTATTACGACCAATAAAGGACATATAAGTACCGGAGTAATCGGCGTACAATGGTTATTGCGTGAATTGAGCCGCCGTGGACATGCCGATGTAGCTTATTTACTGGCTACCAATAAAACATATCCTTCTTGGGGATATATGGTTGAAAAAGGTGCTACCACTATTTGGGAATTATGGAACGGTGATACAGCCAATCCTGAAATGAACAGCGGTAATCATGTAATGCTTTTAGGCGATTTATTACCTTGGTGTTTCAATAATCTGGCAGGTATTCGTGCAGACCGCTGGAAGTCCGGTTATAAACATATCGTTTTCCAACCGGCTTTTGAAATCCAGGAGTTAAGCAATGTGGATGCATCATACATGAGCATCTACGGGAAAATAACCAGTCGGTGGGCAAAGACTCCTGCTCATTTGGAATGGGACATCGAGCTTCCTGCCAATACAACAGGTGAAGTGCACCTACCGGATGGACGGAAGGAAAAGATCGGATCGGGAAAATATCACTTCAGTGTAGACATCCCCACCCGGAATACGGCTATTCTAAGTGATGAATTCCTGTACGAGAAAGCTTCTTTCCCCGAATGTCACGGAGCTACGATTGTAGAATTGAAGAACGGTGATCTCGTAGCTTCTTTCTTCGGAGGAACCAAAGAACGCAATCCGGATTGTTGCATCTGGGTATGTCGTAAGCCGAAAGGTTCCAAAGAATGGACTGCCCCAAAGCTTGCCGCTGACGGTGTGTTCTTGCTCAAAGATTCACAAGCTGCATTGGCTGGAATCGATTCAACTTGTACACCTGTGAAGGATGAGAAAGGAAAACTTATTGCCCGCAGAAAAGCTTGTTGGAATCCGGTTCTTTTCCAGATTCCCGGAGGTGACTTGATTCTGTTCTATAAAATAGGTCTGAAAGTGAGTGACTGGACAGGATGGCTGGTTCGTTCACGTGACGGAGGAAAGACTTGGAGCAAACGCGAACCGCTTCCGGAAGGTTTTCTTGGACCTATTAAGAATAAGCCGGAATATATCAATGGGCGTATCATCTGTCCTTCCAGTACGGAAGGAAGTAACGGATGGCGTATTCACTTCGAGATTTCCGATGATAAAGGCAAGACCTGGAAGATGGTAGGTCCACTGGATGCCGAGTTATCCGTCCCCACCCAAAACCGTAAAAAAGGTGGCATGAATGTGGACGATCAGGAAGGAGGAGAAGCGATCAGAGGAGAAGGAGCCAAACCTGTTTATGCGATACAACCTAGTATTCTGAAGCATAAAGACGGGAGATTACAGGTACTCTGCCGTACACGTAATGCACAAGTAGCAACTGCATGGAGCAGCGATAATGGTGATACGTGGAGTAAAGTAACGCTGCTGGATGTTCCGAATAATAATTCCGGAACGGATGCTGTGACAATGAAAGACGGCAGACACATACTTATCTACAATAATTTCTCTACATTACCCGGAACTCCGAAAGGTCCGCGTACTCCGCTTTGTGTAGCCGTATCAGAAGATGGTATCAACTGGAAGCCTGTTCTTACATTGGAAGACAGTCCGATCAGCCAATACTCTTATCCTAGTATTATCCAGGGAAAAGACGGAAAACTGCATGCCATTTACACTTGGCGTCGCCAACGAATTAAATATGCAGAGATAGATCCGACGAAGTTTTAAATTGAACCGTCATCTGAATAAAATCGACCGCTCCTTTGTCCGCAAAAGAGCGGTCGATTCTTTGTATTTATCCATTTTATATTTTACATTTGCCAATAAATAAAAAAGAACGATGGCAGATAATTATATAGAAAGACAACAGGAACAATATGAAGCCAGAAAGGCTGCTTGGAAACAAGCACAGAAATATGGTAAGAAGAAATCTACAACAGTTCATCCGGCTGAATCGGCTTCGTGTACTCCAATGACCTCCAAATCAGCCCCCTCCAAAAGAAGAGTATTTATAACAGGAGGAGCGGAAGGAATAGGCAAGGCAATGGTAGAAGCTTTTTGCCTGTCCGGCAATCAAGTCGCTTTTTGTGATATAAATGAAATAGCGGGACAAGAGACTGCAAAAGCAACCGGATCTATATTCCATAAAGTCGATGTCAGCGATAAGGATGCACTTGAAAGTTGCATGCAACGTATTCTTTCCGATTGGAAGGATATTGATATCATTGTCAACAACGTCGGTATCAGTCAATTTTCGTCGATCACCGAAACGAGCGTAGAGGATTTCGACAAAATTCTTTCTATCAATCTACGCCCTGTATTTATCACCTCCCGCCTGCTTGCCATACATCGTAAAGAGCAGTCTTCTCCTAATCCATACGGCCGGATTATCAATATCTGCTCCACACGTTACCTGATGAGTGAACCGGGAAGTGAAGGTTATGCAGCTTCGAAAGGCGGTATCTATTCTTTAACTCATGCATTGGCTTTATCATTATCCGAATGGAATATCACCGTCAACTCTATTGCTCCGGGATGGATACAAACTCATGATTATGACCAACTCCGACCGGAAGATCATTCACAGCATCCTTCGCGACGGGTAGGCAAACCGGAAGATATTGCCCGTATGTGTTTGTTTCTCTGTGAAGAAAACAATGATTTCATCAATGGAGAAAATATCACGATTGACGGAGGAATGACGAAAAAGATGATTTATCCGGAGTAACTTGAAATGAAGTCATCACCTCTGTAACAGATATAATAATATCTATTATTGCCCAATATTATATTTATCAGATACAATGATATGTCTTTATCATATCATTAATCACCATGAGACTCTTGCAACACGCTTCGGGTAACTTCCACTCCTGTCTTCACTATCGAAGCTGCATGATGAAACTCCAACATATCATAGGTATCGCCGGACATCTGAATTAAGATATCCGGCTGACAACGCTCTATCTGGTAACGAGTGATTTGTTGCATCATCATTCTTGAAGATTCTGTCAATAGATTATAAGGAGATATTTTCTTTTTCTTTCCGGAATCGAGGGGTGCATTCACATCGACAGCTATCAGGATATCTCCTTCAATGCGTTTTACATGAGCCAATGGAAGAGGATTCAGAATGCCTCCGTCAATCAGAACCATACCGTCTTTTCTCAACGGACGGAAAAGCATGGGGATGGAAATAGATGCACGGATAGCTTCATGTAAGCTCCCCCTGTCAAACCTCACTTCCTGATCGCGGACAATATCCGTAGCCATTGCTACATAAGGGACAGGCAGGTCTTCAATATTCATGTCCGGAATAATCAGTTTCAGTTCTTTGATAAAACGGTCACCTTTCACCAATCCATCCCGGCTTAAGGTAATATCCGCCAATTCCCACATCTTACGTTTATCCCAACTATATAGCCATTCCTTACATTCTTCCATCTTTCCTGAAGCGTACATCGCCCCCACCATAGCTCCCATCGAGCTTCCTGCAATAGAAGTGATCTCAAAATTGTGACGGAGCAATTCTTCAATTACTCCTATATGTGCTATCCCACGTGCTCCTCCCATAGAAAGGACCAATGCTACTTTTTGCTTATCCATATCATCTACATTTCAAATAGTTATCTACAAAATAACACATTTTCAGCGAAAAAGATGTTTAGTAATCGCGAAGAAATAATTTATAGCAGCGTTTTATGAGAGCTAAAGCTATGCTTTAGAGATGATAAAGCTATGCTTTGTCTGTTGCAAAGCATAGCTCTATTATATTCTTCTTAATTGTCCCGGATTATACTCCGATATATAGGAAGGAAAAAGGTCTTACCCCTATTTATTTCTTTTCTTGGGCCTTTTTTTCTGCGTTTCGCTTATTCACATAATCCTTGAACATCTGACGCCAGTTACGACCGTGCTCATTGAAATACTGTTCGCATTTGGTTTTATAAATTTCGAAGATAGCAGAGATCTGCTTCATATTCTTATAGTCAATAGCCTGTTCGCGAGCCAGCTTCAACTGTTCCAGGATGTAAGCAGTTTCCTCCTCTGTCATATTGGGCACAATGGCCTGATAACCTTTCAAGGTAAAAGCAACTTTACCTACCGTATATTTATCGAGGATTTGTTCTATCTGTTCTTCAGTCAATACTCTGCGTAACTCTTTCATTAGCCTTTCATGTACTTCTTTCGGCATAGCAGAATCTGCAATCATTTCACGGTCGAGCTTGGAAAGCGGCTTGCCTGTAAGAGGATTGATACCCTCGGGAATTGTTGTATAGGGATGCTCATTGTGCCAGTCGCGAACTTTACGAAGATGGTTATAAATAGCTGTTGCCGCAAAACCTGCCTTTTTCTCATCATCCAACTTTAAAGAAGCTACCCAGTCCATAGCTTTCTTTTCAAGAGAAGCATCTGATTTTAAATCAGCAAAGGCCTTCTTGTCAAAATAGGCGGCTACCTTGTCAAATGACCGGATTGCACCTTCGGGAAGCAAAGCTCCTTTTTCTCCAAAACTATACATCGCAGATTCCGGTTCAATGGTAACTTTGCTTTCGTCCAGCATCTTTTTGTCCAACTTAAACACGTCTGCGAAGAAATCATAAACGGCATTCCGTTTGTTCGGACCAAAGTCATGTTTCTCTTTGGGGAGATGTATATTCGTTACTTTGTCTTTCGCGTTATAGAATCCATAAATTCGTTGCAAATAAGGAAATTCAAGAGTAGGAACACTAGCCGTCCAGTCGCCACCATCAGATACAACGAGTTGTGGACGAGGGGCAAAAGTAGCAGCTAGTTCCGCATTACAGGTTCCTCCCGCAGAAAGTTGAATGGGCATTCCGCTTTCACACGGACAGCCACCGTCAAAGTGAGAAGCAAGGCTCACCACGGGAGCAGAAGCGGCAAAACGATCATCTAATACACTCAATAAAACAGTATGAGTGCCCCCTCCAGAACCACCATTCGTACCGATACGACTGGTATCAATATCCTTACGGGAAGCAAGCATAGACTCAAGAATCAACAAGCCATTCATTGCCTGAATAGTGTGCGCCGCACTACTACGATGTGCCGCACTGCCAACTTGTAAAGCCGACTCTCCCCATCCGAACAAATCATAATCCACACAAATAGCTCCCATACGTGCTAAAGTGCCCATACGTTGTTGCTGGTCCTCGCGATAACGTCCGCCACCAAAATGTCCGTTAGGACAAATAATCAAGGCATGTTTTCCTTTTGATTGAGGCGTGTAGATAGAACCGCAAACATATAGGCCGGGAAGTGTTTCAAGTGCAAAATTCTGCACTGTATAGCCATCAAATTTACGTATCTTCGAAAGAATAGGTTTGGATTTAACACATTGAGCTAGTAAAGTATCGATACCTAAACGCTGACGCACTTCTTTTTTCAAAGAATCAGCACGAAGTTCAAAAGCCTGTCGATCCGCATAAAGAGTATTCAGATAAGCCAACATCTTTTCTCCGTCTGCATCCGTACGACGTGGATATTCATACGCTTTTAGCTTATACATATTTCCTTTCTGTTTGACAAATTTATAATCGAAAGGTGCCAATACATTCGTCAGGGATTCTTCTACAGAATAAGGACGAATACGAAAGTCGGCATAAGGCAACACTTTTCCTACCGTATCAATATCATATTTCAGACGGACTCCGAAACGGTTTTGAATATCCGTCAGTACTTCATTCAAGGGACGGGCAAATTCCGTCTCGTATGTTTGTGTCTGCGCTTCAGCCGAAAGAGATGCGGCAAGAAGCATGGTAAAAAGGATTCGTTTCATTTTTAATTATTTGATTCTAAGTAAGTCATCATAAAGACACCAGGTGCAGAGCAGGATTACATTTTAATCTCTTCACCATTGACAATCACATCATCCATCGTGATACGCTCACAATTTTCGAAGATACATTTCTGTTTTCCTCCCTGAATATGAATATCACGCAAAACAATGTCAGATATCGGTGCTTCTTCCAAACCCACCATTTTGATTGGAGTCTTTACATCTGTCACAGTCATTCCACTGATATGTACGTTACGGAAGATCGGAGTGCGTTCACTCTTTGGTTCCGCAGGCATTTTACTGTATTTCAAATTCAGCACGACCGCCTCCTGTTTAATATTGCTCATAACAACGTTGCTAACGCGAATGTCTTCAACAACTCCTCCCCTTCCACGGGTTGATTTGATGCGGATTCCACGATCCGTTCCATCAAATACGCAATTGGAAATAGTCACTTTACGCACACTCCCACTCATCTCACTGCCGATAACAACGCCTCCATGACCCGAAAGCATGGTACAGTTGGTTATGGTGATATTTTCGCAAGGTACTCCCAAACGACGGGCCTGCGCATCTCTTCCGGACTTGATGGTTATGCAATCGTCCCCCACTGATATATGGCAGTCACTGATATGCACATTGCGGCAGGATTCCGGATTAACCCCGTCTGTATTTGGTGAAGGGGCATTATCAATAGTTATCCCCTTTATTATTACATTATCGCAAAATTCAGGATTCACCGTCCAGAAAGGAGAATTGATAATTTTCACTCCTTCAATCTTTACTTTCTTACAACGGACGGGCTGGATAAACGGAGGACGGAAAAAGCGACGCTGCAACGTAGTTACATAATCCTTATTCGTTTCAGCATAAATCGCTGTCGTATCGTTTGCTGCATCCCACATCGGCTGATATTTATTTATATCACGCATGCCGTTATCTTTCAAATCAATCATGACACGAAAGAACTCCATCCACCATTTCTTTCCCTGTCCGTCCAAAGTTCCTTCTCCTTTGATGGTAATATTCTCGGCATCTACCGCATAGATCAAAGGCTGGAAACTTTTCATCATCACTCCTTCGTGACGAACCTCAACAAAAGGAAGGTAGTCATCGAAGTTGTCAGAAAAAAGCAAAGTAGCTCCGGCTTCCAACTCCAGTGTAATGTTGCTTTTCAGATGGATACTTCCTGTCAGGTAAGTCCCGGCAGGAAAGAAAAGAGTACCTCCGCCACCACGGTTCAAACGATCAATCGTTGAATTGATTAGCTTTGTATTAAGAGCCTTACCATTTGCTTTTGCACCGGCCTTCAACATATCCACACGCTCGGCACGAAGAACTGTGGTTGCACAGAAGCAAAGAAAGACGAGAAGAATTGTCCGTAAATTCATAATCGATATTATTAAATTATATTTCATCATTGCCTTCTAAAAAATCATGAATACATTGTTTTTTAATTCTACAAATATATGCAAAAGGTTCTTTCATTTTGCACAAACCAATTGATATGTTCCACTCTGTATCTCTTTGGGTTCTTTTTCTCCCGGAAGATAAACAACAGCCGTAGTATTCACCGGAACAGATATGTTTAAAGTGAAAGTTCCATTCTGGCTAGTCCAATCCACAACAATAGTACCATATAAAGTTTCATACGATGCTTTGACATATTTCAAATCTCCTACAGGCTGGGGAGCGATGATAAACTTTTGATAAGTAGTAGATGGACGAATACCGACCAGTGAATTAAAGAACCATTCATCAATCTGTCCCATCATAAAATGATTCCAGGAAGAACCTTGGCGGGGATCCCATTGCTCGGTTAAGGTTGTTGCACCGAATTTCAACTGGAAGCCATATCCGGGAGCTTCTTCGTGGTTGAACATCTTATAAATAAGTTCGTGCTGACCATTACGCGCCAGTGTCTGAATCAGATAGCGGTTACCCACATCACCGGTCGTTAAGCGATTGCCATGTGCTTCCACATCTTTAATCAGATTCATAAGTACTTTCTCATCCAACTTTGCATCCGGTTGATAACTGCCTTGTTCATCTGAATCCTGCGTCATCTGGAGGAATAACGGAAGTGCATTACTACATTGGCTCCCTGTACCATACTGTGCTGTCTCTTTATTGAGAAAACATTTATTAAATGCGGCAAGTATTTCATGTGCCAAAGAAGTATAATAATGAATGTCAAAGTCATTGCCAACCATTTTCGCAGCTTTTATTAAATACATTACTGTCATATAATAATGCGCGGTAGCCACCAGGGGAACCGGTGTGTTCCTAGAGAATCCGGCACGAAAATCTCCATAATCATACCAATCTCCCAAGCCGAAAGAAAGAATACCCATCTCTGCACGAGTCTTCAAATAATCCACATAACGGCGCATATTCGGATAATATCTCTTAATCAACGAGTCATCTCCATACGTCTCATAGTACATAAATGGGAAAATAACCAGAGAACCACCCCATTCCGGAGATTCGGCAAAAGCATCCATACCCGGACCTTCAAAAACCACGTATTCCGGAGCAGTTGTCGGCATGGCACCGTTGGTATGTTGCGCATCTGCCATATTCTGCATAATCTGCGGAGCATAAGCTGTCAAATCATAGTTGTATAATAACCCAGGACCATTCAGATGCACCTGTTCCAGCCAGCCTAGCTTTTCACGATGCGGACAATCTGTAAACACAGACTGCATATTGCTACGCACTGCTTTTTCGATCAATCGATGGGCAGCATTAAATATCCGGTTGGATGATTCGAAAGTGGAAACTTTCTTAGCCGAATTAAATACGAAACAGGATTGAATATTCTTCAACACAGGCAACTTCTGCGGATTCTTTTGTCCTTTTAAGACAGCTCCTTCGACTTGAATATATCTAAAACCGTAATAAGAGAAACGAGGATGCCAGGTTTCGTCACCTTCACCTTTCAGTGTATATTCATAATAGTGTTGACGTCCCGTTTGTCGCTGATTACAGGCACCTTCATCCGTCAATGCTTCGGCTACGAGCAGAGTCACTTTCTGTCCACGTTTACCACGTACTGTTATTTCCGGAAAGCCAGCCAGATTTTGCCCCATATCCAACACGAAAGCAGAAGGATCGACAGTTCTTTTAGTCGATTTAGAAGCTGAAGCAACCTGTTCCGCATTTAGTTTGGTTACCTTTTGAATATCATATCGTTCCATGATTTTCACCGGAGGAGCCATCTGTGGACGTAGTATTCCTTTAGGAGCTTCCTGTATAACTACCGGACGCCAATGACTATCATCAAAGCCAACCTGATTCCATCCTTTTTGCTCACGACGTGCATCATAATCCTCACCTCCATATATGCAATTGAAGGTCACCGGACTAAAATCATATTTCCAGTCATTGTCAGAACGGAGTGTAGTAGATGTTCCGTCTTCGTAATTAATAACCAGTTCAAATAAAAGTGTAGGAGGCCCAAAACTTATCTGTAATTTGCGATAACGTCCTCCCTGCACATTATAGAATCCATTCCCCAATAAGATTCCCACAGCATTCTCACCATGCCGTAATTGTTCCGTTACATCATATGTGTTATAGTAAACAGTTTTATCATAATCACTCCACAGCGGAGCAAATTCACTGTTGCCCACTTTCTTGCCATTCAAAGAGAATTCATAGAATCCCAAGCCACAAACGTATGCGGTTGCCTCTACTATTTTCTTGCTTGATTGACGGTTTGTATTCCCTTCTGCCTTATCTCCCACCTGGAATGTTCTTCGCAAACAAATACTTTTCTTTGCTAAAGTATCCACTGCTTCCCAAGCTGCCTTTACCTCCGGTTTCTTCAACTCTCCACCGTGAAACTTGCGTCCTTCCGGTAAATGAGCATTCTGGCGAGTGATAGCTCCAATCCATTTTCCTTCGGAAAGTCTTGAGGAAGCAGAGCGGAACTGTGCTTCACGGCTCCATTCAGAGGGTGCATCTGTCTCATCCCAAACACGAACACGCCAACTATAATTGAACGGATTATCAGGACGTATATCTGCTCCTTCTATAGAAACCAATTGGCTCTGTGAAGAATAGACTTTTCCACTATTCCAAATTTGACGTCCTGTAAAAGCTTCCCGAATGTCAATCTCATAAGCGGATTGTCGCGTTCCATTTTCCGGCGATTCCATCACCCATCCCAAACGAGGTGCCCCCTCAACTACAACCAAACCTTCCTGCATTTCACAAGTAAGACGGCTGATTGTTATATTCTTCGCCTGCATGAAACATGGCAGACAAAGCAGTACTAAAAGAAAATAATTTCTAAAATTCATCTTTCATATATCTTTATTTGATAAACGATAAATCAGGCACGGATTACACGGATTTCACGGTTTTTAGAAATATGATCGCGTAAAGCTACAGCGTAATCCGTGTAATCCGTGCCTAAAATTTATCATTCAAGAACATTTGCACAAACGATTCTTGTCAATGTATCTGAATGACCGACTTCTTTACCATCCACAAAAATGCGTAAGCCTTTTCCACAATGATAACGATCGCCGTTCTTATCCCAAAGAATCGTCAGATTATGACCGTGATATAGTACATTATCCAAGCAGAACCAATCCCATTTGTCGGCAGGGATCAATGGATTTACTTCAATTGTATTATCCAGACGCGGACGAAGTCCAATCAGCCCTGTAATCATCAGATCGTTGAAAGTAGAATGATTATAGTAACGGCTACGTTCCTGATCCCCTTTCAACCAATAACCGGTCACTTCATCCAGATATTCGCCAATGTAAGGACGACCACGGTGATACTGTGATTCCACATACAATTCCATCTGACGGAAATATACACTGTCAGACAATACGGTCTGCGGATAATTATTCATAAAGTTAGCCATTGCTGTCAATGTCTGTGCAGAAGCAAACGGCCAGATAGCTCCGTCCCACTCACACTTACCCACTCCACGTGTACGGAATTCCGGATGACGACGTTCTGCAGTAGTTAATCCGTAAGGAGCAGAGAAACCTTTTTCATCCAGAATCTCTTTCCAGGCAACTTCATATTTCTTTGTCGTATCCGGCAGGTTGAAATACCAGGGAATATATCCGATTGCTTCACGGACATTTGCTGAAGAGTCTGTACGCATCGTTTCAAAAAACTGGTGACGGGTATTCCACAACTCATTTTCTACCAGATTTCTTAACGTGTCTGCTCTCATACCATATTTCATAGCCATCCCCTCGTCACCGGAAAGAATTCCCATACATGAAAGTGCTTTGGCATTGCCATACATATAACTATTGATTGTCGGGCGGGCATATTTTTTCTTCCGTCCACCACTGATAGATTCCTCCATACCATCCTGTACATCCCCCTGCCAGTACAATCCATTCTTCAAACGGTTCGTACGTTCCCAACGTTGATATTCAGTTTCCAGATCTTTTTTCATATCCAGCATAAAATCTTTATCCCCATCTACCATATAACGGGCCAATACAGCATCCGCATTCCATGAGCTGAACTTATCCATTTTCTTCATCGGACCGCCGTCATTGCCACGATACCATGTATGAATAATCTGATCCAGATATTTCGGGTCACGTAACCAACGGCTCTCATAAATATGATGTCCGATCGCACAAGCGATCAGGTTATATTTATCAGAATAGGAACGCTGAACGAGGAACTCCGTCATACCATATCCCACAGGAGTCTCTTTGATATGCTTGCGTAATGACCACCAACGATAATAATACATTTCTTCAAAATTATGTTGCGGGCATTCAAACAAAGGTATATTTTTCTCCATCCATTCCGAAGCTTTTGCATTAGGAATGGCCTGAATGATGTTCTCATCTTCCATACTGTTGAAATAGTCGGCATAATGACTGAAGTCGGCATACTTTAAGAAAGCAGAAGACGCGTCTTTATCTGTAGAAGATGTTTTCACATTGGCAATACCATATTCTGTCAATGAGTCTTGTGCACCTGCATTTGGCAGATCATAAGTCTGATCGGCAGGAGTATCTACAGTCGGGAATGTACGAGGCGTACCAGTACGGAATACGATCCGTTCAATAGCAGCCACAGGTGCGTAGAACATACGCAGCCCTACTCTTTTACCATCTACATATACTTGAATATTACGATCGGCAGTAGAAAGGACCGCTTCTACATGATAAACCTTTCCTGCTTCATATTTCATCATGTTGGCAAACCGCGAGCCACCTTTCATTCGGAAAATTCCATTATCAGTAAGTTCCATACGGGAACATGCTATTCCGTTCTCATCCAGGAATTCAATCTGAAGGATGCCTTTATCATTTTGCCCGGCTTGCAAATCGAATGAGACTTTCAACTCTTTAGAAGCCGGTATTTTACGTTCCACTTTAGCATAATCAAACGGGTCTTTATCTTGCAGTTTCAGCCATTGACCTTCCAGAGAAACCGGAGCCCAAACCGGAGAATAAATATTCCAGTCAGTCAGTTCTGCAATTGATTTATTGTTTGAGAAATCATCGTCCGCATGTGCTGAAGCATTTATCTCTACCGGAACAGGAATGCGGGAAATCCACATATCTTCCTTATTCACACTGTAAGAAACCCATAAATCACCATCTGCAGGTATTCCATTACCTTCCTGAATACCACGTGGATATTGGGGACCGTATGATTTATAATTTCCTCCATAGCGCATGGGAGTGATTTCACCATGTACCAAATTTAATGTCTTATATTCCAATCCATCTTTACTCAAAGAGATGGCTAGCGGCCAACGAAATTCCGACGGATTATATACGGTAGCATACGTTCCGTCACTTAGACGTTGTCCCCAGATTTTTGCATTGCTATTGACAAAACCTTTTGCACGAAGCACCGGTTCCGCCCAGGTATGTCCGCCATCCTCACTGATAGAAGTAAGTGCGTGTTTCCAAAGACTGGCAATACGTCCATCCGGCAATGTATAGCAATTGAATGCTTTATATCCTTTCTTCAGCGGAATGATAAGATCTTCACGGTCGGCTTCTTCCACCCACTGCATCATATACAGCGGATTATCAAGAATTTCCTGACAAGCTTTTACAAACTCACGATCCTTACTTTTTTTAAAATATGGATAATCGGTATTCTTTTCATTAAATCCATGATTATAATAAATGAAATAGATCGGTCCGAAAGAGCCGTCTTTCTTTATTTCACGAACTACGCGGCCAATACCGTTTCCATCATTGGGGTCATCCTTTTTATCCAAAGCAACTCCATAATTCCCCATTGTAATCAGTTTGCCGGATTTAGAGACATAAAATCCAACACGTTGGTGCATAATGGCAATCAGATCTTTGGCCTGCACACCCGGACGAGACTCTTTGGTATATCCATCGGGCACTTTATAAGGAGGAAATACAATTTCCGGATTCGTCCAGTGATATCCATCCTTCGAAGTCATCAGAAAAGTCTGTGAAGGCGGTACGTGCTCATCAGAAGGATCTGCCAGATATTGATAGAAAAATTGCCCATTCCAATAAGCGAGCATCGGTTGGTGATTATAAGTCCATCCATTACCGTTCGAAGCATCCGGATGTTCGCGATTAGCACGCACCAATTGAATATTATGTACTCCGACTACCGGAGACAGTTGCCCGTCGTGATAAGCAGGATTCGATAATTCTTTTCCTGTATAATGGATTCTATCTTGTGCAAAGGCTGTAGTAGTCAACCATCCGGCAGCCAGTACAAAAAGAATTTTAGCAGAGTTGTTCATGATTTATTTCTGATTTTAAATTAGTTCCGGATTTATTTCTTTTCTTCCAGCAATGCCTTTACTACTGATTCCGGAGCTTTGAATATTGTTCCATGCTTATGCCCCACAGGGATGCTTACTTCTTCTGTTACGTCTGTAAAGTTCCGGAAATCCTTTGTACGCATAGCACCATATATTTTTTTCTTATACACATCAAAATAGATTAAATAATCATCGCCCAACTTCTCTACAGACGGTCCTTCTACAAAGGATTCTGTAAAAGGCTGTGATGCCGGCGAATAAGGTCCGGTCATAGAATCGGAAAAAGCGATTTTCAGATTGCGCTCCGGACGGGTATTATTCTTAAGCACCATGACATAGTCATTCTTCGCCCGTTTCACGATGACAGCATCAATGGTGCTGAATCCCGGGTCGTACAGAAGTTTTGCTTTCGAAACTGTCTTAAAATCTTTTGTAGTGATATAGTATAAACGATGATTGTTATTCTCTTCCTCTATCCCCTTTTCAAAACGCCCGGGGACACAAGAGGCCCATACAACCATAAACTGTTCACTCTCGTCGTCATAGAAAATCTCCGGAGCCCATACATTAATGGTAGTCGGTTCGTCTGCCATTACAGGAATCATCTGTTGCTCCGACCAATGAATCAGGTCTTTGGAATGTGCGTAACCAAATCCCAAATCGCCTTTCCAACTGGTAGTCCAGACCAAATGGTAGGTTCCATCCGGAGTGCGCACCATTGAAGGATCCCTCATTAGTTGATGCTGCCCCAATTCCGGTTTCAACCAGATTCCCGGAATACTGTCCCAATGTATTCCATCCTCACTATATAAGTATCTCAATCCCTCATCAGCCGGTTCATGAAATGAAGTGAACATATAGTAGTCTTTGTTACCTCCACAAGAAGCCAAAAACAGAAGACTTATTGCAGCTAATGTATTTCTTAACTTTTTCATTTCTATATTCTATAATTGTATCCTTTATACAGAGGAGACGATAATAAGTCTAATTTGTACTCAAATATAACAGAAGAATCATTAGATTCAAAATTTATATATGATAAAAGGGCGACTCTCCGAGCCACCCTTTCCACCATCAAACAAACTAACCATTTACAATGGGAAAGAATTTCGCTTCTTTTTATAGTATCTTATTTTTTTATTATAGAGAACCTCCACGGGCTTTTACACGTTTATACCATTCCTCACGTTCTTTCTTCAGATCATATCCACGTTTAGCCAGATAATTATTGATACGTCCTTTGTACTTTCCGAAAGCAGCATGTTTCTTGTTCGAATTTTCGGCATCCAATGCGAATTCACGTGCCTCTATCAGCCAAGCATATATCTGGGCTTTTTCTTCTTCTTTCAAAGTCGGAATCATGTCCAGATGTGAGTCATAAGTCACTTTCACCACTCCATAAGTCATGCCATCCTTCACTGCCTCTATTTGCTTTTCATCAAGAAAGAGGGATAAATCGGCAGGAAAAGCGAAATGTGAACGGTATAATGCCGCATCTTTTTCATTTTCGGCAGCTTTCAGTGCTTCATTTTTAGCATCACCGGTCAACCCTGAATCTTTTACCTTCTTGACTTTTGCATCCCGTACTTCATAAATATCATTTAATTCGAAGTAACGATTGGCTATGATATTCCGAACGTCTTCGGCAATTTTCGCATCTGTAAGCCCAAGTTTATCAACGATCTTCTGTGACCGACCGACAATAGACTTCACATATTCAGGATCACGATTCTCTTTATTTAAGTCGACTGTCTGTGCGGACATCCAACCGGAAATAAAAAGCAATGATAGTATCAGTATCTTTTTCATTGATATTGTTTTTAAAGCAAGATGCCGAAAGAAAACTTGGCTCCGGCACCTTACCTGCGATTACATTAATTTTCCTTTTTCAGCCAATGTATCGTAGTTGTTCTTCATATCTCTCCAATCTACTTTGTGCTTTGTGCTGATACCGTTGATATATTTTTCAATATTAGTATATCCGTCACCTGTACAATCCTTATTAGCATCACTCGGATCATTCGGATTCAAGCCATTGGCAATTTCCCATTCATCCGGCATACCGTCACCGTCTGTATCTACATAAGGAGTACCTTTATATTCAGGGAATCCACCCATCTGACGGATATCAGTAATAATACCCTGCTTATAAGAATCTTTAGGCAAACGGCGATACTTAAATTGTCCGTCTTCACCCATTGATTTAGGAGACAGACCGGTTAGATCGCCATAAGCATCTTTCGGAAGTTTCTTTTCATAATAAGGGATGCCCGTTTTCACTTCTTCAATCACACGTTCATCTACAATATCACGACAAGGGATAGTTGCACCTGCATGTTTCAATACATAATCATAGGCATCATTTGCACCCATAATATTAATATACGGCATTTCAAACGGTTGATAGCTCCGTATGTTTTCAGTATACCCGTCAGTATTTGATTGGTCTTCAATCTGAATACCACCTTTCCAATTGTCTGCTGTAATGGCAGGATAACCTTCCATGATGTTTCCATCAGCATAAACTCGTCCGTAGACGTGATGATCCAGTTTGCTGCGTCCTGATTCCGGCTTCAAAATACGATGTCCTACATTGGAATCTTTAGGAGTAGCAGGTCCCGGTTTGTAGTAGTTATTAATCATATTGAACATAGCGGTATAATCACCACCATCAGAAGAACGGTGAACCCAGTTGAACACTACATTATTGACAAAGTTGAATATTCCATTCCAGCCAATAGAAGGGTTACGTCCTGCATTACTAGCCCATAGGTTACGGGCAAATGCACAGTTTTCACCTCCCAAAGTGCTACCAAATGCATGGTTGTATGTATCCAATGCTTTTGCAGAGATTGTATTCTGAATAGTCACATTTACAGTAGGAAGTTTTAAATCTTTGCTTTCATATTGACCTTCACTAGGATCATACATATGACGGTAGAAAGATATATTTTCATCCAACCCCCACGTACAAGAACAGTGGTCAATCATAATATTACCAACCGGATTTCCTCCGAAAGAGTCATCACGATGCCAAACCTTTGTTTCTCCACGGCGGAAACGCATATGGCGTACAACAACATCATGCGTATCTACCCAAAATGATTCGCCGGCAATGCAAACGCCATCACCGGGAGCTGTCTGTCCTGCAATAGTAACATAGGGAGCACGAACTATAATCGGAGATTCCAGACGGATAATACCTGCCACATTGAACACGATAATACGAGCGCCCCCTGTTTCACAAGCTTCACGGAAAGAACCGGGTCCACGATCATTCAAATTAGTCACAGTAATAACTTTACCGCCGCGACCACCGAAACTATACATACCGCCACCTTCTGCTCCAGGAAATGCCGGAATATTCGCTTGTGGCAAATCACATGGACGGCTAGCCCAAGGAATATAAGGACGTCCCTCCTTTGCTTCTTTCTGCACTATTGGCAGTGCCTTCGCCCATGCTTCATCAGAGCGCTTCCGCTCTTCAGTCATCATCTTTTTATAGTTTTCTTTGGCTTCGTCGGTTATTTGTGGGTATTGAGCCCATGCAACAGTCGGAGTCAACATTGCAGCAGCAAAAGCTGCTAATAATACATGTTTCTTCTTCATTTTTATTTGGTTTAGTGAAGTTGTTAATTCAAAAATACAATAATAAGACGAAAGAGAAAAAGATTTGTAATCAGTAGAGCAGAAATTATTATTCAAAATATGTTTTTCTACATAACTCAAATCTTTATAAAAGAATAACGTCTCTAATCCTCCTATTCAAGAGGTATTAGAAACGTTATTATATAAATTGGAGATTATGAACTTATTCTGCTAATGGATCGAAAGTACCATTAGCACCACCATTGTTATAATCTGCCCAACCAATAGTTTGTGGCAATGTTTGATTAGCTTTTTGAGCTCCTTCTGCAAAACCCAGGAAATAATACCGAGGAAGGAAATTCATATATTTCGGTGTATGATCAGTAGTATATGCATCTCCCTTCTTCATTTTACGTGTTAGATAAGTATTATAAAACTCAACTAACTTATTCTGTTGACTTGAAATATCCGCCTGTCTCAAATCTAATGCATCCGGACGTGTTACATCTTTTAATGGATCTGGATTTACCCCATTTATTTCCCACGATGTACCACCAAGTCCTTTACTCTCATGAGCGCTGCTTACACGGAATTCAAGATTATCGCGACGCTGTCCATTTAGTTGTTTAAAACCTAAATAAGTACAAGTATTTCCATTCCAACCAGATGGGAGCCATGTGTCAGGTGCTCCTTCTGCTCTTTCCGCACCACCATCAAACAACATCCAACGACGTAAGTCATCAAAACGTTTACCTTCATAAGCCAACTCAATCTGACGTTCATACAAGATGGCGGCAAAACATGCAGACTGATCACTTGACAAATTGGTTTGCAGGCCAAAATTATTTGCTGATGTATATCCCACACGAGCACGTATCTTCTTCAACTGTTCAACAGCTACTCCCATTTCACCGGCACCACATGCTGCTTCCGCATAATTCAACAACACTTCAGCATAACGAATTTCCAAATATGGACTACCACTAAATTTAAAGCCGTTTGCTTGGCTAAATTTGTATCTGGCATTTGAATTTACATCTAAATCATCCGAACGTTTACGTATATAAAAACCTTTGGCATTCGTCAACAGGTTATCTGCACCATATGTATTGGAACTACTAGCTTCCTCATTATCTCTATCATTTTCATTAGCATACCAAACATAGTTCCACAAATTATACTTATCTCCTGTATAAGGATTATTATTGCTTGAGTTCTTTGGATCACCACTGAAAGCCCAACGTACTCCCGGAAAAGCAAATGTCCTATAAAAACGAGGATCACGATTAGCAAACGGAACATTTTTATCATAAACGATAGAAGATTGCTCTAATGTAGTATAAGTATTGCATGTAGAAGGTCTCTTACCATCAGCCATAGGGAACATATCAACCATCATGGCTGAAGGAGTTTTACCACCTCCTCCCATAGCATTTGATGGTCGAATACCATGTTCCCATGAATTATTTTTGCTAAAATCAGGTACTCCCCCCGTCGCTATGTCATTATACAACGTTACAAATACCGCTTCTGTATTACCATCAACCATAGAAAATACATTCGCCCAGCCTGAAGCATTCGTTCCGACATTACTTTCATTAACTAAACCATAGCCACAAGCATTTATTCTAGGTAGATCAGTCGTAATTTCATTATAAGCTTTCCTCCAGCGTTCTACGTCATTTTTACGATTAAACAGTGGACTTGCATATAACAAAAGAGCCCGTCCTTTCAATGCAAGTGCTGTACCAGAAGTAACACGTCCAAAATCGCTAGAAGGCCATCCGCCATTTTCTGTAAATGAAGCAAGTAACTGTGCAGAACGTTCCAAGTCTCCACAAATAAAATCAATACAAGCTTTTGTCGTAGAACGAGGAACAATAGCTCCTGCCACTGGCTCCTGCACTTCCGTAATTATGGGCACTCCACCATACCACTTCACTAAATTATAGTAACACCATGCACGAAAGAAATAGACCTGTCCTAATAGTTCATTCTTTTCTTCTTCTGAAAGAGTACTATTCTCTATACCATAAATAACATCATTGCAATTACGAATACGCCCCCAAACACTTGCCTGAATATTATTACCACTATTATGGAAATAATCAGGAACCGTATTATTTCCACTTTGGCTAGTCATCGGAGCATCAGGATCTACAAATGATCCAAACCCACTGTACTCTTCTGTAGACTTAGATTGGAGATCAGCTGCTCCTGTACTGTTATATTTCCAGCTTGGTTCTGAACTCGTATTAGGCAAGCACCAAGCATATATATCATCCACACGTGCCTTTGCGCCACTAAATGTATTATATGTACTTGCATCAACATAATCGTAATTTTTTTTATCTTGTAGAAACTCATCACTACATGAAGTGAAAGTGCCTATTGCCATTAAAGCAACACTGAAAGCTATTATATTTTTTCTTTTCATCGCTATTTCTTTTTAGAATGTCACATTTACACCAATAGTAAACTTACGCAAAGTAGGATAACTACCATAAGAAGTCATTGGATCTATAAAATTATCAGGATAAGGATTATAGAAACTAAATAAATTCTGCCCCGTCACATTGAAACGACAACTTTCAATACCTATTAATCTTGTAAACTTAGATGGTATACTATATGCAAGTGTCAAACGATTCATACTAACACGAGTTCCACTCACTCTCCAATATGTAGAATTCACACTATTAACACTACCCCATCTTAAGTTTGGATATTTTGCATTGCGATTAGCTTTTACAACCACATTCCCTGACGCATCAACTACATCATTATAAACGAACATATTATCTGTGTTCCAGAAAGATGGCATATTGGTATATTCCAAATCTGTATAAGAACTCGATCCAGAGCCGACCATATTGCCGATCTTAAGTGCTGATGTTGGAATAAAACTATATCCTCCCCAACTTGCGCTTATCTGTGCAGATAAAGAAATTCCTTTCCATTCCGCACTCAAATTGGTAGTGAAACCATAAGGGTTATTTCGGTTTGATAAACGAACTTGATCATTTTCATAACTTACAACTCCATCTGGTCCGGCATAGGTTCCATCAGTCTGTTCTGCACCACGAATATCTTTATAGATCAACATACCAGGCTTTACATTATCTTTGGTCATACCCATATATGATGTAATATTATATTTAGCAAAATATTCATCAATATCTTGATAACTGCGAAACATGCCAAGACACTGCATTCCCCATGTTCCCATATCCGTACGACTTCCCTCATGAATCTTCATATAACGTTGATTGGTTTCCCAGTCCATCATAAGCACTTTATTATCCGTATACCCTGTATTAACAGACACCTTATATTTAAAATCTTTCCCTATTCTATCTCTCCAAGTCACAGACAATTCCATACCATATGTATTTAACTCTCCGTAATTAAAATTCGCTGACTGTGTTCCTACCGTACCTGGAATAGAAGCAGAATATGGAAGTAACATTTCTCGATTCCACTCATAATAACCATCAATATTGAATGACAAACGATTATTCAAGACGTTGAAGTCCAAACCAAAATTTGCCTTATATGACTTATCCCAATGTGCATTACGGTTAACAGCAGAAATCTCCTTATTAATTGTTATATGATTACCAGCATTTGTTGATGTGTTGACACCAAATATAGGTCCTTTATCTTTATCAACTGCATAATTTTGCATCCATTGCCATGCTTTCGTATTATCTCGACCTGTCAAACCAAACGAAGCACGTACTTTCAAATAGTCGACCCACTTCACACTCTTCTTAAACCATTCCTCTTGTGATATTATCCAACCAGCAGAAACGGAAGGAAAAACACCCCAATAATTTTCAGGAGCAAACTTGGTTGATGCGTCTGAACGAAGCAAGAACTCTAACAAATACTTGTCAGCATATGCATAGTTCACACGACCAATATATGATAATGTTCCAGACTCCGCACGCTTGAATTCAGTAGTAGATGCACTATTATATTGAACAAGATTGGATTGTCCATTTGTAAATTCATAAGGATTAGTAACCTGTCCTACCAAATATTCACTTTCAGCCTCCGACTTTTCAATAGAGAATAAAGCACCTATATGATGATTACCAAAGTCACGGTTATAAGTTGCCGTAAAGTTCATCTGATAATTATCGGCACGACTCATCGTACGAGATAAATAGGGATCTCCACTGGCATTATTGATAGCAGAACCATTATTAGCAAGTAAGAAATTATTTTCTCCCAGTAACTCTTCATATAGAGATTCCTGTCCTTGAACAGGTGTATATAAATGATTTCCACTTCCTGCACGTTTGGACATATAATAAAGTTCATATGATGAACCATATTGATTATTTTTTGTTGAATTGATACTCTTTGAATAAGAGAATTTCAGTTTTAATCCTTTCAGCCATTTATTCCATCCAAAATCATATTCCAAACCGGCATTAATATTCATATTCGATGTTTCTGTCCTATTATAATCCCCTGCATTCTGAAGTAGAGAAAATGAATAATTCTGTGAAGAACTTATTTGCGAATTACTAATACCATAAGGCACAATTGGAATACCATTTACTTCTTCAGGAATATAATACGGACGAACTAATAAAAGATTATAGTCTTTCTCATCATTACTACCTCCTACCTTTACATTCGGTTTGTTTTTCTTTCCATAATCACCAGAAACCTGAAGACTTGCTTTTAACCATTTACTAATCTTCACATCAACACCAGCACGATAGTTCCAACGGTTATAATCCAAATTTCCTAGATTACCATCTTGATCAAAATAAGATATTCCCCCAAAATAATTAGCTCTTTCCGAACCACCGGTCATATTAATACTATGCTTTTGTGTCAATGCTGCTTTCCAATATTTATCCAACAGGTCGTAATTCAGCCCTCTCATTGCATTCAACTCATCTGCCTGAAATAAATCATTCTGCAAATTAATAGATACGTCAGTCGGATCAGCCGCACGCACGGCATTCCAAAGTTGACCATATTGATAAGCATTCAACATCTTAGCACGCGAAACTTCATCCACAACGCCAAAAGTTCCACTATATGAAATCTTAGGTGCACCTTGTTTACCCCTCTTTGTGGTTACCAATATAACACCATTAGCAGCACGGGCACCGTATACTGCAGCTGCAGCATCTTTCAAAACTGAAATACTCTCAATTACAGATGGGTCTAAATTATTAAATGCTGTTGCTCCCAAGTTTTCTGTCACATCACCAATCTTCACTTCTACCGGATAAATATACCCATCGATAACATATAATGGTTCTGAAGCTGTTCCACCAATATCTGATAAAACATCATTCTGACGAATGTTAATCCGTGCATTTTCACCAGGGCGTGCATCTCCACCACTAACACTTAGTCCATTTACCATACCACTCAATGTACTTGCCAAGTTACCAGAAGCAAGGTCCTGAATATCATCCATTGGCACAGTAGCAATGGCTCCTGTTAAATGCGCTTTTTTCTGTGTACCATAACCGACTACCACTACCTCATCCAACTGTTGAGTATCTTCTTTCAGTTCAATCTTAGTCTGCTTAAAATCTGATAATACCTGCGTTATATATCCTATATAAGATATTTCAACCTGTTTCCCTGATGGAACAACTACCATAAATTTACCATCCAAATCAGTTATTGTTCCAGTAGCTGTTCCTACCACTTTCACAGAAGCCCCAATGATAGGTTCTCCCGTCGTATCTACTACTACCCCCTTGAATGTCATGTTTTTCTGGGCCAAAGCAGGTAAAGCTATCACAAAAACCAGAAATATGCCAAGACACAATTTGATTATGTTATTATGTTTCATTATTATAGCATTATAATTTATACTTTATATTTATTTATACCAACGAGGATCACCACTTTTATTTTTTACAGCTTCTGCACCCTTAGGCTCAAAATTAACACCACCGTTAATTTGTGATAAGTCCAATTCCTGTAAGAAAGGACCTACGAACTCTGGGTCTTCAAGTGTAGCAAACGGATTTCCATTATCATCTTTTCGTCCTCCTGTATCATTACCGTTAGGAGTTCCACCATCAACTCCCCAAATAGTATTACCAACAGTTGATTTCTTATTATTACTTTGAAGATATTGATATAAACGATATACATCATAGAATATATTATATTCAACCTTCTGGGTTATTGAAGTCTTATCATTAGGTATATTATTACCAAAATCTTTATTTGAAAATGTTTTGCAAAATGTATTATTAATAATAATATGAGTTGAAGTATTATCGCTCTTTCCAAAATATTTCCAAGGTTGTGAGTTGTTTTGATAACGAATAAAATAAGCTGAACTATTTTTTACTAAATTATAGAATGTACAGTTCTTTATTGTCATATCTTTAATTGTACCTGTAGCACCATATAAATTAATAACCCCATTAGAACCAGAATTATTCATTTGTACGATACAATCCGTTATACGGAAATCACGTAAAGTCCATGGTTTCTTATTGCCATAAAGCAAGCTATTTTGTAGGTTTTTGATATTACATTCTTGAATAATTACAGGTTTATTGATGATATAACCATCTTGATTAGCTTCATCCTTATCATAACCTAAGCTCTTTATTGAGATCGTTTCACTTGGTTCCCCACTAAGAGTCAAAAAACCAGCTCCAGTCATTTCCGAGCAATCAAAATTGATAAATTTAATTTTCAATCCAGCTTGCGTTACCAATCCTCCATTAGCACCAATTTTTACTATTGGTCGATTCTCTTTATCAGTACTACGAAGCGTTATCACATTCAATCTAAAATCAACTACACCATTCAGGACATAAGCTTTACCAGCTTCTAAAGCAAAAGCTTGCTCTTTATCACTATCTTTCAATTGATTATTAATATACTCTGCTATATCTTCCCCTACAGGAATTGTTGTAGCAGGTACCAATGCTACATATTTAAAATCAGTGCTCTCTTGCGCTTCCTTATTATTCAGTTTTTCATTTCCAAGAGTCTTAATCTTTATTTTATAGGTGGCATCTTCCGTTTTCGTAAAAACGACAGACGAACCATCTACAATACTATCCTGCATCACAACTATAGGATTTTCTGCAGTTACTGTAGGATCTGCCGGATCTTCTATAAGAGATACATTAAGCAAATATCCTCCTGCTCCCATAACTACTGGCCATGTTATCTTTACACTTTCCGAGCCATCAGAGTTTGTCAAAGTTGAAAAGCTATTATCGTCGAGAATGGGCGATTCTAACTGTGTATTTGTCACACCTCCAGAAAAGGTTTCATTATCGTTAAAACCTTTAGCACAAGAAACAAATAAAAGAATTGCTGATAAGCCCCATAACTTCCCGGCAATCTTCATTTTAATCTTCATCTTACTCTTCATAGATTAAATTTTAATTTAAACAAAAATAATATATTATATCTTCAAAATCCAAAAGTTCTTTTTAAGGAAAGACGTACAATCAAAAAATATGTAATCACTTAAAAGGATAAAAAATAGATTTTGCGCTTTTTTCTCTCTCTCCTTGTAATATTAACTATATCATAATCATCCTCCTATCTTTACTGAAACACTTCTTTCAAATACTTAATATTCGTGCCATAATTCTTCTTCACGTTTCGTACATCATCCTTATCACGTGAACGTTCTACTACTAGCCATCCACTCCATCCCATCTTGTCCAAAGTCTTTTTCACCTTATTCATGTCCAATCGTTCATTAAAAGGTAGAGTCACTCCATCTGTATCCGTACAGTGAATCTGGCAAATATTCTTTTTCCCCAGAATTTTCAATTCCTTACATAAATCCCTTCCATTCTCCAATGCATTTTGAAATTTAAAATAGATCTTGATTCCCGGAGAATTAATTTCTTTCAGCAGTTTCACATCTCCTTTAGCATCCAGTTGAGTTTCAATGCCGATAACTACTCCTTCAGAAGCAGCCATATCTCCCATCTCCTTCAAACGTTTTACAACTTCAGTTCGAAGTGCCGGATTCTTTTCCCATCCAGTTTCGATTCCCCCCAAAGGAAGAAAAGCTACTTTAGTATTCATTACTTTCATTGCATGAAGGCAGTCTTGAACCAACTCTTTATAATTAGCACGTTCCAGAAAAGACTGCCCGTAGAAACCGGACATAGCAATGGAAGAAACCTCTAATTGATATTTTTGAGCAGTTTCACGAAACAGTTGCTGAAAATGAGGTTCCCGCAATTTGTTATCAAACATTTCTCTCTTGCCAAGGCCACCCATATCCAACTCAACGCCGTCACCATTCAATTCGTGTACCAATTGAAATGAACCGATTTTCTGACGCTTCAAAATCATCCAGTCACATACAGCTATTTTATAACGTTGTTCCTTTTGCTGCGATCCGGCAATCGCTAATAGAGGGAAACACTCTGCAAGTATTAATATCCAAAGGATATGTTTGAATAAATTTCTTCTTATTTTCATCTTATTGCCTACAATTTACATAGTAGACGTATGAAAGAGATTTTTGTAATCACCTATAAAACAGAGAATAACTATAAATGTGGCAGAATGTGGCCTAATGAAAATAAGATAATGACGGTATCCGGAAGAAATAGTGACGCTATCATAGCCGGATACCGTCACTATCCCGAGCATATGGCGTCGCTATTTTCCGAGAAGTAATAATAAAAGTAAATGTAAAAAAAATAGGCTGCCGGACCATAAAAGTCCGACAGCCCTGTCAACCCAAAAACGATACCTATGAAACACTGTGTGTTATTTCAATTCAAATTTTAAATATTTGCCGTGAACAAGTTCATCATGTGTGATATGATATTTATTGAACTTTTTGCCATTCAGCAGTACCTTATCAATATATAAAGTTCCTGGTTGAGTGCGATTAGCTTCAATAATTAACTCTTTCTCTTTATACCATTTCGGATCTAACCGAATCGTTACCTTATTAAAAACCGGAGTCGTCAATGTGTATTCAGGCAGTCCGGGACAATCAGGATAAAAACCAATCATATTGAAAATAGCCCAAGAAGACATCGTTCCCGTATCATCGTTTCCCGGGATACCATCAGGTTTGGTAGTAAAGTACTTGTCTATTAAACGTTGCGTCTCTTTCTGTGTGCGCCATTCTTCACCTTTAAAGTATGAGAATAAATGGGCATAAGCAATATCCGGTTCATTTGCCGGGTCATAAAGCCCTTCGTCAAAAACCATTTGTAGCTTATCAATAAAAGGTTTCTTCCCACCCATTAGTTTTGCCAGACCATACACATCATGTGGCACATAGAATGTATAATTCCAGGAATTACCTTCATGGAAACCGGGATTCGGTTCAAAGTTCTCTCCTTGTCTCGGATTGAACGGACTGTAAAATGTTCCATCAGGAAGAATCGGACGGAAAGTACCAAATTCTTTGCTATAATAATGTTTATATCCTAAAGAACGCTTGTAGAACATCTCTGCATCTTTCTTTTTGCCTAAAGCCTCTGCAAAACGGGATAGTGCAAAATCGGCAATATAATATTCCAATGCATGAGATACAGAATTGTCATACTGTTCGCGAAGGGGCACATATCCCTTGGACATATAATCATCATTATCGGGACGCATCAAGTTTTCCGCTCCCGGTAACGTAGCAGACTTGTACATTGCTTCATAAGCCAGATCAACATCAAAATCACGCAAACCTTTCATCCAGGTATCTACAATCACCGGAATACTCGGGTCACCTTCCATTGTCAATGTTTCCCTGCCATATAACTCCCACTTAGGCAACCATCCATGTTCACGATACATATCAAGCATTGTACGTACCATTTCCATCTGACGTTCCGGATAAACCAAAGTCAACAATTGATGAACATTGCGGTAAGTATCCCAAAGAGAAAAGACAGTATAGCGATCTCCTTTTGTTGTCAGAATCTTATCACTTTCCATTGCCGGATATTCTCCGTTTACATCCTGCAAAATATTAGGATGAATCAGCAAATGGTAAAGTGCTGTATAAAATACAGTCTTTTGAGCATCCGTACCACCTTCTACAGTTATACGTGATAAGTCATCATTCCATTTGGAGCGTGCTTCAGCATGAATCTGCTCGAAATTCTTTCCAGCCTGTTCACGATTCAGATTCAACCGGGCATTTTCTATACTTACAAAAGAAACTCCCATTTGTACTTCTACCTGTTCACCTTCTTCTGTGTCGAAGGAGAAATAAGTACCGATGTCATCTCCTGCTATTTCTTTTCCGTAGCGAGTATAAAGTTTATATTTTCCCTGATCCGGATCCCATTCAGCCTCAACACCCGTCATCGCACGTTGTTTCTTCCAATACCCTGTTGCAGAAGGGCTCTTTTTAACTCGTAATACAAAGTAAATAGGAAATACAGCTTGAGGGTTATAACAGAATGTACCAAGCAATTTGACTCCTTCCACCTCACAATCGCTTACACGACGAAGCATGGCACCACTCTCATTCGTTAATCCTTCACCTAAATTCAACAATATATGACTTTTTCCTTTTGGAAAAGTAAAACGGGCAATGCCGGTACGCGGAGTAGCCGAGACTTCCGTTTTTACATTATATTTAGTCAGATAATTAGAATAATAACCCGGTGAAGCCTGTTCATCCTTATACTTACTACCATATTCTTTATAATCCACATTCAATTCTCCGGTAGTAGGCATCAGTAATAAAGAACCTAATTCCGGACAACCGACTCCACTCAAATTCACATGAGCATATCCGGTAAAGAAACAGTTTGTATATTCATAAGGCGTAGACCACCACCGGGCGTCTTTATCATAGGTATTTTCAGAAGATCCCATCACATTGAAAGGAACCACAGACATCATACCATTCGGACAAATCGCTCCGGGATTGGTAGTCCCGAAATTAGTAGTTCCGATAAAAGGATCTACATAATCTATCAAAAGACTTTTATCCGTATTTTTTAGGGGAGGGCTTCCCCCTTCCCCCGCATAAGCGGAAAGAAGGGAAAAAGCAAGTGTGTAAGTTAATATAATACGTTTCATATCTTAATTAAATGATACTCGTTCGTTTAGTAAAATCGATAATCTCTTTTATATATCCGAAAGCCATACCTACCACCGTATCTGCTGCACCATAATAAACAGCCACACGTTCACCATCCTGCAAAGCAGCACAAGGGAATACCACATTGGGAACATCACCTTGAAGTTCATAAGGAGCAGCCGGACCAATCAGGTATTCACGTGTACGGTAAAGGACTTTTTCCGGATGATCTTTATCTAGTATAGCAGCTCCCATAGCATAACGGAAACCGTTGCAGGTAGTAATAACGCCATGATAAAACAGCAACCAGCCTTCGTCAGTGAGGAAAGGCACTGATCCTGCACCAATCTTCGTACACTGCCAAGCACTTTCCGGGAAAGGAGTCACTTTCATTACACAGCGATGTTCACCCCAATATTTCATATCCGGGCTATAACTGATATATATATCACCGAACGGAGTATGTCCATTGTCACTCGGGCGACTTAACATCGCATACTTGCCATCAATTTTCTGTGGGAAAAGTACGCCATTACGGTTGAAGGGCAGGAATGCATTCTCACATTGGAAAAATTCCTTAAAGTCAAAAGTGTATGCAATACCAATTGTAGGACCATGATAACCATTGCACCAAGTCACCCAATAGCGATCTTCAATCCATGTAACACGGGGATCATATTTATATTCCGACTCAATCATTTCTGTATTACCAGCCTTAAACTGGATAGGTTCATGATTGATATCCCAATGAATACCATCCTTACTGAAACCTGTGAAGATATTCATTTGCACCGCTTTGTTATCACAACGGAATACACCGGCAAAACCATCCTCAAAAGGAACAACAGCACTATTGAATATACTATTAGATGAAGGAATATGATAACGTCCGATAACCGGATTTTGTGAGTAACGCCACATAACGTCCGTACATCCGACAGGACGATCTTCCCAAGGAATTTGAATTTTATTCATAATCGTTATTTTTTATATTATTATTTTTTTGAATCATCATACGTGAAAGGGATGAAATAAGTAATCAGGAAAGCTGGAATAGTTGCAATTAATACATAAATAAAGAAATTTCGATACCCAAGCAAGTCGCTAAGATAACCGCTCACCATTCCCGGAAGCATCACTCCCAGGTTCATGATTCCTGAAGCAAATGCATAATGCGACATTTGATGTTTTCCTGGAGCAATCTGTTGCATCATAAACAACGTCAGTCCGACAAAGCCAAAACCATAACCAAAATATTCCATTGTTATACAAGTTCCGATTAGATATACATTAGTAGGCTGTGCAACTGCCAAAAAAGTATAGGCTACGAACGGAAGATTAAAAATACAACAGAGAGTGAATAGTGTCTTTTTTAGTCCGAACTTAGAGACATAAATTCCTGCCAACAATGAACCTAGAACGAAAGCTGCAGAACCAAAGATACCATTCAGCGTACCGATCTCGGTTAATGACAATCCTAAACCACCTACATCTCTTGAAGCACGCAAAAACAGCGGAGCTATTTTCATGATAAATCCTTCTGCCAGTCGATACAAGATAATAAAAGCGATGTAATAGAAAATATGTTTCTTAGTAAAGAAATTCCCTATTACTGCTATCAATTCTTTTTTTATTTCCGAAGTCGTCTTTTTAGTTGTTACGGGCACTTGTGTAGAAGGCAAGATTCTGATATGATAAATACCGATCAGTACCATTATTGCAGCAATCACGCCGAAAATAATCATCCATGCAGATGAATATGCCCCTTTATTAGCATCTATTGAAGCACCTTCTATCGCTCCAAAATGTTCTGCCAATGCTCCTGCCATAGCAACCAATCCTCCATTAGCGACCAATTTGGCTACATTATAAAAAGCACCTTGCACTCCGATATATTTTGCCTGATCTTCTTTGTTCAATTCAGCCATATATACACCATCACAAGCAATATCGTGTGTGGCTCCACTAAAAGCTATCACTGCCATCGTAGAGATACTTATAGCGAAAAAATAATCGAAGAACAAAGAAAAGGCTACTACTCCAAACAGTACACCGCTCAACAATTCTGTAATTAATACGAAGAATTTTTTCGTTTTATACATTTCAAGAAAAGGGCTCCACAAGAACTTCAATGTCCAAGGCATCATAATTAGAGAAGTCCAGAATGCAATTTGCGTATCCGAAATTCCCAGATCCTTAAACATGAAAACGGAAACCAAATTAATAGCAATAAAGGGAAGTCCCATTGCAAAATAAGCGGTAGGCACCCAGCAAGCCGGGCTAATAGTGTTTCGTTGAGAAGCAGTTTTATTCTGTTGCATAAATCATAGTATATAGATGAAAAAATCCATTTTTCTAACCCATCTATATATAATACAACTAAAAGGGGGAAACTACTAACGTCTCCCCCCTACTTTTTTTATTTTATTATCACTTCGTCTATAAAGAACCACGAAGGATGTCCTACACCGTAATGCCAAGTCGGGCATTCTTTCGTCCCGGTAACTTCTACTTTTACATAACGAGCTTTTACCGGTTCAACTGACTCTGCCTTGACTCCACGGAATTTCACCTCCCCCGTACGCTCTTCCGGCAAATCAATCGTTTTCCAATGTGTATAATGCTCACCGTCATCAGTATACGAATAAACCACCTTTAAAGGGAAAAGAATCCATGCCCCTATTTGATGAAGAAAATCCGTTTCCACACTACGTATTTCTTTCGTTTCACCTAAATCTATAACAAATGCACCATCCGTTCCTTCCCAACCAATCCAACTATCAACAAAGGTTGCTCCACCAAACAAACCGTCAACCAATGCAGTCTTTCCTAACGCTGCATATTTTCCGGTAGGGGGAGTTATATAAGTAACCTTTGCTCCCAAAGCCAGACTATTCTCCTTTTGTGGCATGTAACGTTCCCGATACAATTTACAGTAGTCTATCGGTGAATTGGAACGCTCATTCAAGGTCGGGACTTGAAACTCTTTCACACGTTCCTCAAAAAGATCCAACTTCTTATTTATATCTGCCAAGTCTTTTTCAGTCTCTGTCCGTGCGATCTCCAGTTCTGAATACTGAATTGGCAGACGCGCCCGTTGAACTCGCTTCAAGAAATCCGGCTCTGTTGCGACAGCCTTTTCGGCCAAATCAAATAAATGATTATAACGACGCATCAAAGCAGGCTTCAACATGCCATATTTATGTGATACAGGAGAATCATAAATCCATAATCTCTGTCCGCTACCTATTAATGCACCTTCCATAACCTTTATGTATTGATAAAGATGTGGCGCAGCTTCACCATAATATCCATGTAGGAAATGTTGCATCAAAGAATCTACATTAGCTTCGGGATTCCACATTAACTTCGATACTAAATAGGCACGAAGTTCGGCAAAATCTCCTCCCCTGCTCCCCGCTATTTGAGAGAAATGCATAGTGGCATGATTCTTCTTGAAAAGACGGATATTATCCTGTAAAATATGGAAGTTAGGAAAAGGGGCCAGATAATTATCAAAATTAATACCATAATCCCATACGAAAATATTATTGGTTATTTTAGACCATCCCTCCATGGCTTTCACAAATTCCTTTCCCGAAGCATTCTCTGTCAAGGTTACCTCACGATCGCAGTCAATATCACACAACATAATATTCACATTCGGCAAAGGCTTCACATGCTTCGGTGGATTCATCGTATACAGATAAGCCAATGTAGAAAACTCCTTATCCGGAAAACGAGCTGCCAACTTATTCAGAAAAGTAATCACACTTCCCGATAGTGCCCCTTCATAATCATCAATTGCCTTACAATCATCACAGGTGCAATTCGTATAATTACCATCATTCTGACTAACGGACATGATATGTTTATCGGGATTAGCTTTGAAAATAGAGTCAACACGTTGAGCTACAATCTCAAAAACTTCCGGATTACTCAAACACCACTGACTGGCTTTTCCCGGATGACGTTTTCCTTTAAAATAAGAATAATACTCCGGATGTTCTTTCCCATAAACAGATGAAGGCAGAAGCTTGTCAAATGTATGTACCCAATAACCGGCAGCAAATACTTCATTTGGTTCCTCTAAACGATTCCACCACTTATAAATAGAATCTGTACGGATAGCATAACATTGTGTCTGACGATAACGAAAGGCCGGGTTTTCGACTTTATTAATTAGAGGCAAGATCACCGTCTTTTGAGGAGTAAAAGAGTATTCATTCTCTCCCCAATAATCAACTCCCAGATATTGTTCCAACAAAGTGACAACTCCATATACAACTCCTTTTTCTTTTCCTGATATTCTTAAAATACCGTCTTGAGTAGAGATAGAGAAACCATCTTCCGTCACTGTTTGCGGAGTTTGACCGCCAATCAGTATATCTCCTTTCCGAGGCGTTTTATCATATTCAATAGGAAGCCTGCTTTTCGAAATATGATAGAGAAAATGTTGTAAGAGCTCCGCTGATGTCTTACTATTTGGCATTTTGTCCTGCACAATGATACGAGCATTACTCTTGCCATCTTTTACTAGTGTTATTTGTGCTGAAACAGTACTACATACCATCAGCAAAACAGATAATAACCAATGTTTCATGTTTGTTAGAAATTAAGTTTATACGAGTATTTATTATAAATACAGTTCAGAAGAATAAAGTTCTAATAATTTATGAATACTTTAACATATAAAAAAAAGGATATGCCCTAAACTGGACACATCCTTCTCTTTTATATAAATTATTTACCTAGTACATTCTATTTATCAAATCTGATATTATGTTCCCACTTTTGAAGAGCACCATTAGAAGTTGCATCATGTCCGTTGCCTGTTGCATCTCTAAAGGAAGTGCCATCTCCTTCATCCATTGGCCAAAGAGCTATCAAATTCGGATTCTTAGGATTTACCTCAAAATACATATTGTTCACGATCTCCGATTCTGTACGCGCTACTTTCCACAGACGAACCTGGCTCATAGCACAATTATTACGGAAATAGCTACCACTATCAACTATTTTCATAAAATCAAAACGAACGTTTCCACCTTTTGGTGCAGGAGGATCAAAGAATGTATCTTGTTTTCCATTTCTATAAATAGTAAGTGTTGTTCCATTATAAACGAAAGCCCAATGATACCAAGTATTTGCCTCCAAATCACTAGCTGTTTGTTTCTGTCCTCCCAAGGACTTTATCTGTAGATAATTGTATGGTCTATTAGCATCCCCAAAACGGATATAAATTTCATGATCATTACTGCCGGATGTGAAAATAGCTTGGTTATTTATACTATAACCATCCATACGTACCCAAGCTTCCAATGTCCATGCATCCACCGTAATACCCCAATCTGTTTCAGGCAATGTTGTTACATTTCCGGCATTACCACGTAATACTGGAACGGAAACATTCAAAGGTTTTGCCAATACATAAATGAATCTACTCTGAACTTTTGATTTTGGAATATCACCTTTTAGAACATTTCCTAATGTGAGAGGAATGGCATAAGTGATACCATTAGTCACAAAATCATCTACATGAAGTCGATAACTGGCACTAATTTCACCTGCCGGAATCGTCACTGTAGCATTCTTCGGAAGCATATTTTCGGGCAACACTTCATATTCTGTACCGCTGGTTTCATTGTACTCGGCCAATAATTCAGGAGAGAACTGAATTTCCACTTCTACGTCTTCCTCAACTTTTTGGGCCAAACGCACGACAACGTTAATGTCTGCACCGTCATCCATAGTAACAGTAGTGGCAATGTCTGTACCAGCTGCATCTGTTATGTAAAGACTATTTGCCTGTACCTTGTATTCTGCATTCTCACATCCTGTAAGAAAGAATGCTGACAATACAATCATAAGACTTGATAAATAGATATATTTCATAATTTTCATTCTTATAAAATTCATTTAATCATTATTCCTCACTAACCGCATTCATGCGATCATAGAAATTTCTGTATATATTCGTAATTCCCTGGCGTAAGAAGTAATATTCCGGTGAGCCATCATAATCACCCTTACCCTGTGCATAGTCAAATCCTACCCTATAAAGACCACATCCGCCAATCAATTGATCTATCTCATAAGGTTTTCCATTAACAGTATAAGTACTTTTATATACGTAATTTGACATACCGAGGAATCCTCCTCCAGAATTGGCATAGGATTCAAAATTTTCGGTTGCTATGGTTCTGCGGACAATTTCATCCGGAGTGATAATCCCTTGCTGTATCCAATCATCCATATCACGTAACACTCCCGTCATTCTGTAATCTGCCATTCCACCATAAGCCTGCAATACAAAATAGTCTACATAATATGAAAGCCATTCTTTATCCATACCGGTTCGGATTCCGACCTCACCGTCAATTAAGAAAAGGAGACGTTTCTCTGGCATAGGACGGTCTCCACGATCGCGATTAGGATCCATAGCACCATGTCCAAACCAATAAGAGAGTTCCTCTACAAAGATGGTTCTCTGTACTTTATTTGACCAAAGCGGACCTACTCCCATTCCACCACCCGGTTCATAGTCCCAATCATAGCCATCATAGCCACATTCGAGACAAGCTCTGTAAAGATCTTCGGCATAGGCTTTAATTGCAGGTCTTACTTTTTCCGGATCACTGCTAGTTCCGGCTTCGTGATAAATTTCTTTATCCGGAAGGTCATCGCCAATGTTTTGAGAAAATAAAGTAACGACCACCTTTGTACCTTTCACTTTTTGCACATATTCCATATCAGCCTTTCGTTCCGGAGTCAATTCAAATTTCGGATGTCCCCCCCAGTTGGAAGCAATGGTTACGGAATCAGGCAAACCTCTCAAGCTATTTTCACCGGTAGGAGAAGTTCCCGTCCAATTGTCGAACCATACAAACACTTGTGGAAGGCCCGGTGTCTCTTTCCATTTACGCAAAGCAGCAAAATATTCATCAGTCTTGACGGTTTGATTCAAATCAACATCATTAATAGATTCCACATCCGTACATCCAACGAAGAATGTTGCGGCAAATGCAAATCCTAATGCATTCTTTATATGCTTTATATTCATATTCTATATTTTATCAGGTTAAAAATTAGTTCTTTTTTGCCCACCACAAATCCGTAGCTCCAGTGTCCGGACCACCTAACATCGTTGCAATAGCTGCCGATACATTAGCAGAATTACTGGATTTTTCTGTTGTAGGATATGGCAAACGGCGAACCATACGTTTACTATCAATGTCACCTATATAGCCAACAGAGCTTAGATTGTCACGTGCAGTGAACAGCTCAGGATAGCCGGTACGACGATAATCACACCAAGCTTCAATTCCCAATGGATAGTTGGCAATCCATTTTTGAGTAATAATCTTCTGGAGCTTATTACTTCCGTTTTCCCACGCAACAGTAGGTACATCAGTAAATGAAATATTGTTTTGAGAATTCCATCGATCTGTATACCCTTGAGGAACAACTGTGCTTGAAAGGTAATCACCAATCTCTACACCATGTTGATTCATTGAAACCTGAATGCCCTGTTCATAGTAACTCTTAGCCGCTACTGCTCCACCTGCAATCCATCCCTGTAAAGCTGCTTCCGCTTTCAAGAAATATGTTTCTGCCGCATAGAAAACCGGCATAGGAGAAGCTTCTGTAACAGCTGGTTTGGAATACCTTGCGGCACTACCTTCAACACTTTTACTTGTATCTTTAATGCCCATACGTACACCACGATACTCTCTATATGAAGTCGAGGTATTCATATATTTGCTAATACGCGGATCATTATATCCATTCATGTATGCGGAAAGTGTCGCATTGATAGCTAAGTCACCCCAATCAGAAGCGATCCAGAACGGATTATATGGCATAGAGGGGAAAAAGGCATTATCCTCATTAGATTCTATTACTCCCCCGTTAATCGCTTCCGCCATCATTTGTTTAGCATATTCCGTATCTTCAGTATTAGAGGCAATACGCACAGCCATGCGAAGTTTCAAAGAATTAGCATATTTGATCCATTTGCTAAAATCACCATTATATATGATATCATATTCGGCAACAGGCACTTCTTTTCCTTCATTTTCTTGAACAAAAGCCGAAAGCACATTAATACTACGTGTCAAATCATCAAACATATTATGATAGAGTGTTTTCAAATCATCGTATGCCACCTGAAATTCTCCTTTTCCCATTTCTGAATAAGGAATAGGACCATAAATATCGGCAACACGAAGCATAACGCCTACCCGAAGAATAGATGCCCACGCATAAATATACCCGGTACCCCCGGTAGATTCTTTTATTGTCTGGAAATTTGGATAAAATTCCGTAAACATATCTTTGTAAGGAACATCTACCCAGTCGGCACTAGGATTGAATGTTCCGAAATTAGTGCCATTCCAAGGAGCAGTTGTCGCGAAATACCCGCCATACTGTCCCACCATTTGTTCGGTGTGCTGACTGTTATTTTCCTGGCAGGCATTCAATAAACGAGTCATAGACACAAACAACGTACCTACCCGCTCTGTCGGAGTCATATCCTCTGGATACACGTCCGTTGGATGTGTATTTAATTCATCAAAGTTTCCCGTACACGAAGCGAATAGCAGAGTAGTAGTAAAAGCTGCCACGCTTACAGTCTTGATTATCTTGATTTTTTTCATTATTCGTTGCTTTATTAGAATTGTACTTTTATACTAAATCCCATGTTTCTCAAGCTAGGCTGCATGAAATAATCCACACCAGTATAGAAAGTGCTGGTAGATGACGCAACCAATTCAGGATCGAACGGTGCCTTGCAATATATCATAGCGAGGTTGTTTCCAATTAAACCTAATGTCACATCAGCAATGTTATATAACCATTTTTTAGGAAGTGTATATTCAAGACTAACCTCCTGCAAACGGATATTGGTTGCTTCGTACACATAATGGTCACCTTCACCAGTACCAGCCGCTACTATACCCAAATAATCTTTAGCAGACACATTTCTGTTGTTGATCATTACACCTCCAGCCTGACGAAGTTGCGCGCTATATTCGGAAACGCCACAACGGTCAAGAAACGCTTGTGTATTAGACACAACCAAACCACCAAAACGTCCACTTAACAATACATTCAGACGTATACCTTTATAAGTAAATGAATTTCTCCATCCTAAATTAACTTTTGGAAGCAATGAACCAATTTTCCGATATTCAGTCTCCACCATACTCGGCAAACCAGTCTTGGCATCCAAATAAATATAACCATTATTATCGCGTTTGAAGTCACGGTTGATATACAAGTCTCCCATAGAACCACCCTCTGTCAGACGTACTACCGGTGAAGTTGATCCTCCTAATCTAGCTTTGTCTACATAAGGCATTTCAATCGGTTCACCTGTTATTCTATTAGTTACACCATCTGCCAGCCTTTTGATTTTATTTTTATTATAAGTAAAAGTAAAATTACTGGACCAACCAAAATCACGCCATTCATTTTTGTATCCCAAAGCCATCTCTATACCCTGATTCTGTACACTACCTGCCTGGATGTTGACAGCTGTATAACCAGAACTTGCCGGAAGAGGTGCAGCAAACGTTTGGTTACGCGTATCAGAGTTGTAATAGGTAATATCAAAATTCAATGTATTTTTGAAGAAACGCATATTCAATCCCGCCTCATAAGATTTGGTAATTTCAGGTTTCAAATCAGAGTTCGGATACAGGGATTCTGCTTTGTATTGATCTAGTTGGTCGTCATACGTATAACGCACCTTTGTTAAATATGGATCATAGGCATTACCCACAGAAGTGAAAGAGAAACGCGCTTTCAAGAATGAAAACCATTCGGGCAAATCAATAACTTCACTCAAAATACTTGAAATACCGATAGAAGGATAGAAGAATGGTTTATTTCCTCTTTCAGAAAGAGCTAGAGAAGAATCCCAGTCAGCACGTCCGGTAAGACTTAAGTAGAGAAAACTTCTCCATCCAATTTCCGCATTGGCAAAAACTGATTGAGTCTGACGCTTTAAACCATCAGCATTTACTTTATAATAACCGCTGCGTGTCAGATTTTCGATAGTAAAATGGTTAGTCACATTATTCAAGTCTCCATGTAAAGAAGTCAATTCCATACGGAGATCTTTAATAGAAGCACCCAAATTGGCTGTTACATTAAACTCATTGAATGTTTTGTTGAAGTTCGCCAATACATCCGCATAAACTTGTCTGTCCAGACGGTTTTCTTCTTTATATCGCCCTTTCGAACCAGCAAAGTTACCAACTGTACCAGCGTGGAATTTTTCTGTATATTTACTTTCGGTATTATCAATGCTCACACGTCCTTGCACATTTAACCCATCAATGATGTTATATTGTAGGCTGGCAGCCAACTTATAACGTCTTCTATCATTCTCACGGTTCATGCGATTCATAATCCAATAAGGATTCTGAGATGAAACACCTCCTAAATCACCATATGGCCAATACTGTGTATTTACCCCCGATAAATCATCATAACGTTCATATACAGTTACATCAGAAAAGTCTTCACCACGTGGAAACAAATACAAAGAAGTAAGCGGGTTGAAATACTGTCCTTGAGATACCATATTCTTATCGTTTTGAATAATATAGTTGGCACTTGTATCCAAAATAAACTTATTATTCAGAAAATTGGTAGTATTACGAAATGAGAAATTATATCTATCGTAGTCATTATTAGGCATAATGCCTGCTGCATTAGTTGTAGCTACAGAGATATAACTTTGACTCTTATCATTGCCAGTGGAAAGAGAAAGTGTATTAGATACATTACTTCCTGTGTTAAAGAACTTTGCAGGATCGTATCTCTTATCCGTTTCCAATCCCCAGCTCATCACTTCCCCCGTCATATTACCATAAGTATTCTGAAACTTTGGCATCATCATAGGATCGCTGAATGTAGTATTATTACTATAAGTCACAGTTGTCTTGTCAGCACGCCCTTTCTTAGTAGTAATTAAAACAACTCCATTAGCCCCTTCATATCCATATAACGCAGCTGCAGAAGGTCCTGTCAGCAATGACATACTTTCAATATCATCCGGATTAATGTCAGCAATTGATTCACTGCCCGGTTGCGTTGCCATCGCTCCATCACCACCAGAAGAAGCGCGATTGTACATTGGAATACCATCAATCACATAGAGTGCATTATTGTTTTGCGTGATAGATTTAGCGCCTCGCATTACCACCTTTACACCACCACCAGGACCTGAAGCACTAGAATTAATCTGCACTCCCGCTGCCTTACCAGCCAGTGCTCCCATAAAGTTTGTACTTTTTACAGTTGTAAGTTCATCCCCTTTCACCTGTTGTACATTATACGTCAAAGCTTTCTCCGAGCGCTTGATACCCAATGCAGTAACAACAACTTCATCCAATACTTGCGTATCTTCTCCTAAAGTTACTTTCAGAGGTTGAGCATTGGCAAGCGTGATTGCTTGGGAGGCATAACCGATATAAGATACTTCAAGTACATCACCTTTGGCAGCCTGTATTTTGAAATTTCCATCCATATCAGTGATAGTACCATTTGAAGTTCCTTTTACCAGAATACTAACTCCGATCAATGGTTCTCCTTTTGAATCGGTAACAGTACCACTCGCCATAATTGGAGCTTTTTTCTGCTGATCTTCTTTATTACTCTTTGCAGAAAGTACAATATGATTATCTACTATTGAAAAACTGACATTAACTCCTCTGAACAACTGATTCATTACATTATTCAGAGATTCTTTTGTTACCTTGATGGATACGATGCGATTTATATCGACATCATTTGTGTTATAGACTACTGACATTGAGGTTTGTCTCTCAACTTCTTTCAAAGCAGTATTTAAGGGTACTTTTGATAGATTAAGAGTGATCGTTCGTTCTTGCCCATAAACTGAAGCAAAACACGAAGCCAACAAAAGGAAGAATAACAAGTATGAGAACTTGTGTTTTATAATTTCTTTCATCTTATTCTTTTTAATTAGAAATAGTTTTTAGGGAGTTTAATTAGGAACGGTAACTAAAATTACCGTTTTCACACAAAGGTTTCATGTATCTCTGTTTCTCATAATTAATAAATTTAAAGGTTACACTTAAAATAAATTCCATAAGCGCTTATTCAATAGTAATACATTCTATGTTGTAACCTTACTAAACGAAGATAGGATTTTTTTTGAAAAAAAATAATAGAAGCAAATTCCTAATTGAAAAATAAATACTCAAATATTTGATAAATAGAATCTTATACACTTATTGAAATCAGGCTGATTTATTATATTTGCATACATTTTGCATACAAATCATGTATATTTCAGTTAATGTATAGATATAAACATTCATTTTTATGTTCAAATATTCAAGAGATGGAGTCTCTGTATTAACCATATTAGATACCAGAAGAGTGAAAAAGAGCGGGTTGTTTCCTATTAAAGTTCAAGTGGTATTCAGAAGAAAACAAAAGTATTACTCAACAGGAAAGGAACTTTCAAAAGAAGATTGGAACAGACTGCTAAAAGCGAAAAGCAGGTTATTGACAGAGATACGAAGTGATATAGAAAGTAGTTTTTCTAATGTAAAACGGCACATTAATGAACTAATACAAAAGGGTGAATTTAATATTGAGACTTTAAGTATTAGGTTAGGAAGACAAATGAAAGATATGAACCTGCATAGTGCTTTTAATCTGAAAATGAAAGAACTAAAAGACAATGAGCAGGCAAGTACTTATCTAAGTTATCAGAGTGCACTAAAAAGTTTAGAGAGTTTTGGCGGAACATATATTCCTTTAGAAAGAATTACAGTAGATTGGCTCAAACGATGTGAGCGTTTCTGGCTTTCAAAAGGTAAGAGCTATTCAAGCATTAGTATTTATTTCAGAGCTTTAAAGTGCATACTAAATCGTGCTATACAAGATGGCATATTAAAAGAATCATCATTTCCTTTTGGAAAAAATAAATATGAGATTCCTGAAGGCTGTGGACGTAAATTAGCACTCACTCTTGCTGATATAAAAAAAGTAATGTCCTATCAAGATGGAACAAAAGATATAGAAGAGTTTCGAGATCTATGGGTATTTTCTTATTTATGCAATGGTATCAATTTCATGGATTTACTATTTCTTCAGTATTCAAATATTGTAGATGGAGAGATATGCTTTGTACGTTCTAAAACTTCGAGGACAGCTAAACATAGTAAAGAAATACATGCAATAATAACTCCGGAAATGTGGAATATCATTCATAAATGGGGGAATCCTAGAATTAATCCACAAACATATATCTTTAAATACGCTGACGGAACAGAAAATGCGTTTGAAAGAGTTAGGCTAGTGAGGCGTATTGTTACTAAATGCAATAGAAGACTCAAAAAGATAGCTCAAAATACAGGGATTTCTCAATTAACAACCTACACCGCTAGGCATTCATTTGCAACAGTTCTAAAACGTGCAGGTGCTAAGACTTCTTATATTTCAGAAAGTTTGGGGCACTCCAATTTAGCTGTCACAGAAAACTATCTAGCCTATTTTGAGAAAGAAGAAAGAATAAGAAATGCTCAATTGCTTACCGACTTTAATATTTAAATTAGAATAGTGCATGCAAATTGTATGTACATTCTTTATTTTCTCTAGTTTTTCAATACAACAATTTGTGAAAAAACAGAAGAGATAAATGGACTTTTCATATTTATTTTTAATTACAGGAAAATTATGTTATATATCAATTAGACAGTTTTACGTCAAATTTTATAAATATGCCATTTGCATGATGATAATGTTTATAAAGTCTATAAGTATCTGTTCTACATTTTACTTACTTGAAGCATAGCTTTAGGGAACGAAAAGCTATGCTTTAGGTAGGCTAAAGCTATGCTTTGGAGAATTGGTAAAACAATATTTGATTTTCCTACATATATGTTTTTTTCTATCCCCTTCACCTTTTTTCTGAACACCCGGTGACTAGGCCGTTTATGGGTGAAGGGGGACTCTTCATCGTTACATTCATATCGAAAGAATGTTGTAACAGTACTTTCTAAAATCATTGCGTTAATTGTAAAAAACACTGTGATGTTTTTTACAATCATCCCAATGTTTAAAAAAAACATCCCAATAAAAAATAATCTATGAGCATATTTCATTTCCAAGTAAGGTGAAAGAATCGCCTTTCACCCGTAAACGTCCTGTTTATCGGGAGTCCGGAAGAAAGGTGAAAGATAATAAATATTATTGGTGGTGATGAATTGTAGAGACAAGACACTGCAATCATATGCATAATGCTGTTTAATTTTGAACAATTACTTATTGATAAATAATAAAGGTGTTATATATTTTATTCCCTAATCATAATAATGCACAGTTTCTCCCAAGCAATCACGCTTGCCAATGCTCAACCTCTGAAAGTAACTTTAGGAGAAGATACGCAAGTATTGGATGAAGTTGTTGTTACTGCATTGGGTATCAAGCGTGCAACAAAGGCATTAAGTTATAATGTACAGGAAGTAAAAGGTGACGAATTGACAGCTGTAAAGGATGCTAATTTTATGAATTCACTATCAGGAAAGGTTGCCGGTGTTCAGATTAATAGTGGTGCAACCGGTGCTGGTGGTGCCACACGTGTTGTTATGCGTGGAATGAAATCTCTGACTAAAGATAACAATGCATTGTACGTGATTGACGGTGTACCTATTTTTAATACAGGGAAAAGCGGTGGTGAAGGGTTATTCGGAGACATGGGAGGATCAGATGCCGTTGCTGACTTAAACCCGGATGATATTGCTAGTATCAGTATGATGACCGGTCCTTCAGCGGCAGCATTATATGGTTCTGCTGCGGCAAACGGTGTTGTTTTAATTACTACTAAAAAAGGCCAAACAGAGAAAACTACCATAACAGTATCCAACAGTACTACCTTTTCTAAAGCATATATTATGCCGGATATGCAGAACCGTTATGGCACAAGTTCCGGATTATTCAGCTGGGGAGAATTGACAAACCGTCGATATAACCCATCTGACTTTTTTGAAACAGGATCCAATGTTATCAATTCGGTAGCATTATCTACAGGAAATACCAAAAACCAGACCTATCTTTCTGCTTCTACAACTAACTCTGGTGGTATTCTTCCGAACAACTCCTATAACCGTTATAATTTTACGGCACGTAATACCACCCATTTTCTAAATGATAAGCTTACTCTGGATATCGGTGCACAATATATCGTTCAGAACAACAAAAACATGGTTTCTCAAGGACAGTATTATAACCCTCTCCCATCACTGTATCTATTCCCTCGTGGAGACAACTTTGACGAAATTCGTTTGTATGAACGTTATAATACTAACTACGGCTATATGGAGCAATATTGGCCTTATGGTGATGCAAGTTTGTCATTACAAAATCCATATTGGATACAAAATCGTATCAACCGTACTTCCAACAAGAAACGTTATATGATGAACGCTTCTTTGAAATGGCAGGCTACAGATTGGCTCAATGTTGTCGGTCGTGTCAATCTGGACAACTCCGACTACCGGAATAAAAACGAAAAATCAGCTTCTACATTAACAACATTCTGTGGTGTAAGCGGTGGTTTTGAAGATGCTATGCGTCAGGAACGTTCTTTATATGCCGATTTCCTGGCCAATATAGATAAAACATTCGGTGATTTTCATTTAACAGCCAATGTTGGTGCTTCCATATATCATACTTCAATGGATCAGTTATATATTGCAGGCGACCTGGTTATTCCCAACTTCTTCCAGATCAACAATATTAATTTCTCCGCCAACTATAAACCGGACCCTACCGGATATGAAGATGAAATTCAAAGTATTTTTGCCAGTGCTGAATTAAGTTGGAAAAATCAACTGTATTTAACTGTAACCGGACGTAATGACTGGGATTCAAAACTCGCATTCTCCAAACAGAAATCTTTCTTTTATCCGTCAGTCGGTTTATCGGCTTTATTATCAGAAATGGTTAAACTACCAGAGGTGATTTCTTATGCTAAAATACGCGGTTCGTATACAGTGGTAGCCTCTTCCTTTGATCGTTTCCTTACTAATCCGGGTTACGAATACAACAGCCAGACACATAACTGGGCGAATCCGACCGTATACCCGATGGACAATATGAAACCTGAAAAGACTAAATCCTGGGAAATCGGCTTGAACTTGAAATTCTGGGGAAATCGGTTTAATTTAGACGCTACTTACTATCGTTCTAACACATTAAACCAAACATTTAAGGTGGATATCCCCTCTTCTTCCGGATATAAACAAGCGATTGTACAGGCCGGTAACGTGCAAAATCAGGGTATTGAATTAGCTTTAGGATTCAGTGATAAATGGGCAGGATTCGGATGGTCTTCTAATGCTACCTTCACTTTAAACCGTAACAAGGTGAAACGACTGGCAAGCGGCAGCGTGAATCCTGTGACAGGAGAAGCTATCCAAATGGATGAAATGAATGTGGGTTGGTTAGGTAAAGAGAATGTAGCTCCCCGCGTCATCCTGACAGAAGGAGGTTCCATGACCGATATCTATGTATACAACCAACTGACAAAAGACAATAACGGTAATATAAAAGTCGATCAGAATGGTAATCTGGGTATCACTTCATCAAACACTCCGGTAAAAGTCGGTAATCTGGATGCTGATTTCAACCTCGGATGGACCAATCATTTCAATTACAAAGGAATCGACTTGGGAATTGTATTATCAGCCCGTGTAGGCGGATTAGCTTATTCGGCTACTCAAGGTATTTTAGATTATTATGGAGTGTCGGAATCATCTGCAACAGCTCGTGATAATGGTGGTATTCCTATTAATAACGGTAAAGTTGATGCCCAAAAGTATTACCAAGCTATCGGTACGGGTGAAGGTGGCTATGGCCGTTATTATCTATATAGTGCAACCAATGTACGTTTGCAGGAATTGAGCTTAAATTATACACTTCCTAAAAGATGGTTTAAAAATGTGGCGAATATTACTTTAGGTGTTGTAGGACGTAATTTATGGATGATCTACTGTAAAGCTCCATTCGACCCGGAATTGTCTGCCTCTACCTCCAGTAACTATTATATGAATGTAGACTACTTTATGCAACCCAGCTTGCGTAACTTCGGTTTTAATGTGAAAGTTCAATTCTAAAAGAAAAAGCTAATGTTATGAGAAAATATTTAAGAAATATCACAGTCGGTGCCGCTCTATTGTTACTGGCAGGAAGCTGTACCGATAAATTTGAGGAGTATAATACGAATCAATATCAAATTCATGATGCAGACCCTGCTACTTTGATGAAGTCTATGATTGAAACAATTGTGAATATTCAGCAGAATGACTCTCAAATGCAGGATCAGATGGTGGGACAGTTAGGTGGCTATTTATGCTGTTCTAACACATGGAGTGGTACAAACTTCAGCACATTCAATCAGAGTGACGCCTGGAATGCCACCCCTTGGAACACTCCGTTTGAAAAAATATACGGAAACTTTTTCCAGATACAGGAAGCAACTAATTCTACCGGACACTATTATGCTTTCGCCTGCATGATACGTGCCATAACGATGCTTCGCGTTGCAGATTGTTATGGACCGATGCCTTACAGCCAAGTAAAGAAGGGGAATTTCTATGTATCTTATGATACCCAGGAACAGGTCTATACTAATATATTAAGTGATTTAGCCAATGCAGCTGATGTTTTGTACAACTATTATGTAGAAACAAATGGTAATGCCCCATTGGGAGCCAATGATCCGGTTTTCGATGGAAATTATTCAGGCTGGGCTAAGCTAGCCAATTCAATGCGTTTACGTGTTGCAATGCGAATCAGCGGAACATGGCCAAGCATTGCTCAAGAGGCAGCTGAAGCAGCAGTAACACATAAGGCAGGATTGATTGAAAGTAACTCGGATAATGCTATGCTTTCTTGTGGCACACAAAGTAATCCATATCAACTGGCAGCTGTAAGTTGGGGTGATCTGCGTGTGAATGCAAATATTGTAGACTATATGAATGCATATGACGATCCACGTATGCCGAAGTTCTTTAATAAGTCTACCCTTACCGGAAAAACAGATGAATATGTAGGTATGCGTACTGGAGATGCTGATTTTAAAAAGGCAGACGCAGCGGGATTCTCTATTCCTGCATATACGGCAACTTCTAAATTAATGGTTTTCTGTGCTGCAGAAACGGCTTTTTTACGTGCAGAAGGAAAATTGCGTGGTTGGAATGTCGGTTCTAAAACAGCAAAAGCCTATTATGAAGATGGCATTAATTTGTCAATGGAACAGTATCAGGTTTCAGCCACTGAATACTTGAAGATTGACGAGGCTCCTGTCGTATCACATGAAAGTGATGCTGTGCAAAATGCTACTGCTACAATTACCAATACAGTAAGTGTGATGTGGGATGACAACGAGGCTGATAACGTAAATGGAAAGAATTTCCAACGTGTCATTACTCAAAAATGGATCGCCAATTATCCATTAGGATTGGAAGCATGGGCTGAATATCGTCGTACAGGTTATCCGGAACTTTATCCTTGCATTGACAATTTATCTGATTGTGGTGTGAGCAGCCAACGCGGTATGCGTCGTCTAAGCTTCCCTTATACAGAGGCACAAAACAATAAAGCCAATTATGATCAGGGAGTAGCAGAACTTGACGGTGCTGATAATGAAGCTACTGACTTGAAGTGGGCTAAGAAGAACTAATTTATATAATGCATAAAAAGGACTTTTATGAAGAAAATTTATTTATTATACATTGTACTCATATCACTGGCAACGACCTCATTGATCGGTTGCAATGACTGGACGGAGTCGGAAGCAAAAACTTTTCCCGAATCGATCGTATCAGATGAATATTATGCGGCCTTGCGTGCCTATAAGCAAACAGATCACCAAGTTGCCTTTGGCTGGTTTGGTGGCTGGACAGGTGAAGGTGCTTTTATGAAAAGCTCTCTAGCCGGTATTCCGGATAGCGTAGATATTGTTTCTATTTGGGATAATGGAACAAATCTTTCTGAAGCTCAACGCAAGGATATGGCTTTTTGCCAGAACATGAAAGGTACAAAAGTTATATATTGTTCAATTATCGGTGGTGTGGGAGACAAACTGACTCCACAGAATATACTGGATAATTGGAAAGAAATGGGATATAATAGTAAACAGGAAGCTATTAATGATTTTTGGGGATACCCGTCAGACGAAAGTAATATAGAAGCAGTAGAAACTTCAATCCGCAAATATGCAAAAGCGATTGTAGATACTTTAAATCTATATGGCTATGATGGATTTGATATAGATTACGAACCAGTGGCCGGCCCCTACACCGGAAATATTGTCGATTCAGATGAACATTTGTTTTTCTTTATTGACGAATTAGGCAAATATCTGGGACCGAAATCCGGAACTGGAAAACTATTGGTCATTGATGGTGAACCTCAAAGAATTACTACCAAACCTGAAATTGGGACTTACTTTGATTATTTCATTATTCAAGCTTATAACCCGGGTGGTGATTCTAATTTGGATGGAAGACTTATTGATGGTAACGTATGGGGACCGGCATTAATAGCTACTTTTAATGGGGTGATGAGTGAGGAAGAAATCACCAGAAGAACAATAATGACTGAAAATTTTGAAGCAACTGATGCTGCTATGGATGGCGGATATGATTACAAAGATCGTTATGGTAATAAAATGAAATCTCTCGAAGGTATGGCACGCTGGCAGCCTAGAAATGGTTTTCGTAAAGGTGGGGTAGGAACTTATCACATGGAAGCAGAATTTGGTACTTCACCGGAATATAAGAATATACGTCGTGCCATCCAGATTATGAATCCATCATCACATTCATTACTTAAAAATTAATGTAAACTATGAAACGTATGAATTATATAAGAACTTTATACTTCTCTGCAATTATAGCAGGCTTAGGAAGTATGGTAAGTTGCGGAGATGCGAAATATGATGCTTTAGACACACATGCTTATATTGAAGAAGCACTTTCAAGTACAAGCCAAAAAGTAACTGTACAAGCCTCTGGCGAAAGTTTTACTACTCTAAATGTGCATCTTAGCAATCTTTCTTCTACAGACAACCATTATAAGTTGGTCACGGACCAATCTGTATTGGATGCTTATAACCACATTAATGGAACCGGATATATAATGTTGCCTGAAGGATATTATACACTACCGGAAACTATTACAGTGAAAGCCGGACAGTATGCCACTGATGCCCTCTCTATTGCCTTGAAAGCTTTTAGCCAGGAAATGATGAAGTCAGGAGAATCATATGCGCTGCCTGTAAAACTTGTATTGCAGGATGGAAGCATTTCACCAATGGAAAATACCGGAACTTTTGTTATTTTAGCTGAAAGTATTATTGAGTTTTCAGCCCCGATGTTTACCGGTTCTGCTAATTTAACTTCTAATAAATATGCAGAATCATCTGAAACGTATGCACAATATACGATAGAGGTTCGTTTTCAAGTAAGTAATATGAATAATCGAAATCGTGCTATTTTTAGTAATGGTAACGGTGATGCCCTGAATAATATCTTGTTGCGTTTTGAAGACCCACAGTCTGATAATGAAAATTTCAAGGCTCATTCATTAGTACAAGTTGTGGGTCGTAATAGTCTTTATTTGAATCCAAGCAATTCTTTTAAGCCTAATGAATGGCAACATCTAGCTCTAGTATGCGATGGTTCATCTTACCGTCTTTATATTAACGGAATAGATTCAGGTGTCTTGAGTATTCCATCGGGACCCACTATTTTTTCCAGTATAAGTTGGTTTTCTGCCGATACATGGTGGAGTGGTTGTAAGATTTTGATGAGCGAAGCACGTATCTGGTCTGTAGTTCGTTCCGCTTCTCAAATTCAGAATAACATGACTCAAGTTAGCCCAAAATCTGTGGGTCTGGAAGCTTATTGGCGATTCAATGAAGGACAAGGCAATGTATTCGAAGATGCAACCGGCAAAGGTCATACTTTGACTACTTCTGTTACTCCTACCTGGATTGACGGTATTTTATCTACAGATAAATCTACCGAATGGAAATAGTAATAATTTAATCGTATGTACATATGAAAAATATATTTCAATCACTATCAATAGCAACTCTACTCGGCTTGTTTGTACCGTTCATTTCGTCCTGTAGTGATGATGAAGAAGTTTTTAACGAGTGGAATGCTACGTATGTGTCTCTACAGAGAAATGACTATTTATCGGGGAATGTAAAAAAGTTCAATCTGACTCATGATGCGAATGGAATCGGAGGAGATGAAATTAAGATGGCTTTTACTGTAAAAACACAGAAAGCAGTCTCTACAGATATCGTTATCACATTAAGTGCAAAAAGTGAAACAGAAGGGCTTGATGCAAGCCAGATCGTTTTAAGTTCCTCACAGGTTATTCTCAAAGAAGGACAGATGACTTCCGAAGAAATCACAGCAACGGTTGATCCGACGATATTTGCCAGTATCATGGAAAAAACAAGTTTCTCTTTCAGTGTCTCAATCAGTAATGTAACGACCAATGATAAGAACACTGTTATTAGCAGTAGCTTAAGTACATTACCTGCCATTATTAATAAAGCTGCCTACTGCAATCTAAAAAGTGGTACTCCTGACAATAGCCAACTTATCAATAATCGTGCAGGTTGGATTATTAATGTAGAAGAAGGAGTAGAAGGCGCACCCAATAATTTAATCGATGGCAAGACTGGAACTGACGTTGCTCTAAATAATAAAGGATTCTGGTTTACCGTTGATTTAGGAGAAACTAAGCTTTTAACAGGTATCAAAACGAATCATTGGGGATATGCATTTGCTCCTAGAGAAGTGGAAATATTACAGTCTGAAAATGGTACGACATGGAAATCATTGAGTTCATTAACAATACCCAGTAATAGTACACAAAATATTACGTTCATCTCTCCTATTACTACGCGGTATCTGAAATATCAGATTATCACTATCTCTACAAACGGTCGTACGGATGTTACAGAATTTAATGTTTACGAACCCAAAAGTGAATAAACATAATGAATAGATAACATAGAAATGATAGAATAAAGGGTAACCCATTGGATTACCCTTTTTCTTAGAAACATACCTCACAAACATACAGGTCAGTCCGAAAACCACGCTTTAGTTCAAACCCGTACCAGATTTGAACTAATTCATTGTATAGGAGTTTAAACTAAACATTACACAATGAAAAAACGATCTATCATACTATCATTTATTTTAGTAATATTCTAATTATCAAAAGAATAAGTATGATAGATAACTCTAAAAAAATGTATCTATCATACTTTTACCAGTAAAAACGGGTTATCTATCATCTACAAAATAGCCGTATAAATATTCTATAATAAGCATAAG
>NZ_JADMOU010000031.1:0-69076 GCF_015558905.1 Bacteroides sp. D55t1_190419_B8 | reverse complement strand
GTAAAAAAGCCCTGAAAATGATAGTTTTTCAGGGCTAAAAGAGGGAAAATCCGTTAAGATAAACTTTATATCATCTTTATATTGATTTTCTCATAACTTATTGATAATGAATTGATTTTTATAATTACTTCTGCTGTTTTTTTATTGACCACCTGACATTTTACCTGTTATCGTCATCATCCATTTTTTTGTTAAGGCTATCTCGCAATGAATCAAGATATAAAGTCCGGCTTTCTTTCCGGTTTCTGATATTCAAATAGATGCGGTAAAACTCTCCGGCATCGGTATTGAAAACATTACAGAAATAATCTATCAACTCTTTAATATCAATGTTTCCATAATTTATGCTTCCTTTTGCATATATAGCATAAATCAGTTCGACAAGTTCTGTTTTAGTTCCTGTCCAAGTATGTTTTATACGGGGAAATTTAGAGTTATCCATTTCGTTTTCAGGATGTTTTTCCAGTTTATTTAATTCAGCATTGAGATAAATACGGAGCATCTCATTGGCTAATATTTTAGAAACTTTGTAATCAAAACTGGTAGAAAAATTATTATCCCTTTCAAAGTAGAAGCAATCTACATTAAGTTCAATATTCGGCTCTACCCGAAGAAAATAATAACGGTCAAGATGAGTCTTCTCTGTCCTGTAATACTGGTAGAAATCTAAGTTTTTATCAAAATAATCTTTTATCCTGTCTAATTCCCTTATTATATAATTTTTCTGTGCCGTATCACTTCCAGTCGGTCGATTAGTTTCTATCTTATAAATCTCCGAGTAATAGATTAATTTGCTGAAAAGTTGGGGTTTGTACTCTTTAAAAAAACATATTTCTTCATCATCACTTTTGAACTTATAATCGTTCAGTTTCATCTTTAGCTGTTGCATAATTCCTTTTAGCAACAAAACTGCTTTTTTAGCTTTTCTTAAAGAGGCTTCTTCTTCCAGTTCAATAGCTTCAAGCTGATCATTCACTTTTTCGATTATAGTATTGACGTGTTTATTCATAAGGCTATATTTTAGGTACAAACCCCAACAGGGCATAATTAAAATTTCATTTTCAAAATCCTAATAGCGTTCAATATCGCCAATAACGATACCCCAACATCAGCAAATACCGCTTCCCATAAGGTTGCAACACCTCCTGCACCCAAAATCAACACAATGAGCTTTACACCAAAAGCCAGACTTATATTCTGTATAACAATTCGGCGTGTAGCTTTGCCTATTGTTATAGCCGTTGCTATCCGGCTCGGTTGGTCTGTCTGAATAATAACGTCTGCCGTTTCTATGGCAACGTCGCTACCCAGTCCACCCATTGCAATGCCTACGTCGCTCATGGCAAGAACAGGCGCATCGTTTATCCCATCGCCTACAAAAGCAATGTTATTACCCGGATCGGACTTCAACTGCTCTACATACTCAACCTTTCCTTCGGGCAGCAGATCGCCATGCGCTTGCGTAACGTTCAACTCTGTGGCAAGCTGCGAAACGATGGCCTGTTTATCTCCTGACAGCATTACAATATTCTTAATTCCTAACTCACGCAAAGCGTTCACGGCTGTAGCTGCATCCTCTTTCGGAGCATCGGCTACCAGAATATATCCGGAATAGATGCCATTGATAGCGCAAACAACAATCGTTTCGGGTATAGTCGCTATTTCCGGCGGGAACTCTACATTGTTTTTTATCAATAATTTAGGATTACCCACAAGAACTATTTTACCATTGATAGAAGCCTGTAAGCCGTGCCCTGCGATTTCATTCACAATCTCCGGCTTAATTACTTCGATATTCTGCTCTTTTGCATATTCCACAATAGCTTTCGCTATGGGATGCGTACTTTGCGTTTCAACCGAAGCCACTAAATTCACAAGGTCTGTTTCGAGCAGAAAATCTGCCGGAACAATCTTTTGTACCTTGAAAACTCCCTGTGTCAGTGTTCCGGTTTTATCCATCACCACCGTATTTACTTTGGTAATGGCTTCCAAATAGTTGCTTCCTTTAAATAGTATTCCTTTACGGCTTGCCGCCCCGATACCACCAAAGTAGCCCAACGGTATGCTGATAACCAAAGCACACGGGCAGGAAATAACGAGGAATACCAATCCACGATAAACCCAGTCGTACAACACAAAATTGAATGCCGGATTAATAGCAGAGTATGCCAGTGGTAATAACACTATAAGCGCAGCCAGTGCCACCACTATCGGAGTATAGATGCGGGCAAATTTGCGTATGAACTGTTCTGCGGGTGCCTTTTTTTCTGTGGCGTTCTGAACAAGGTCAAGAATACGAGCCAAAGCACTCATACCAAATGGTTTCGTTACTTCAATTCTTGAAACATTGTCGGTAAGTATCATACCTGCAAATACGTCCTCATTTTTCCGTATCGTTCTGGGAACACTCTCTCCAGTTAATGCCGAAGTATTAAAAGATGCCGATTCATTCAGTAAAATTCCGTCAAGAGGCACTCTTTCGCCTACCTTGACTTCCACAATATCACCTACATTTACATTCTCCGGCGACATTATTTCAGTTTTATCCATCTTAATAACTGTCGCTGTTTCTGGTCGGACATCAAGTAATGCACTAATGCTCCTTTTTGCACGGTTTACCGCTGCATCCTGAAAGAGTTCGCCTACGGCATAGAACAGCATTACTGCAACGCCTTCGGGGTATTCTCCGATAAAGAACGCCCCGATGGTAGCTATACTCATCAATGTAAACTCGCTGAATACGTCTTTCTGGCGAATGGCTTCCCATGCTTCTTTTATCACCGGTAAGCCTACCGGAATATAAGCGATGATATACCATGCGAGTTGTACCCACTTATCGGCAAAGAACGAAAGCCCGACAGCGGAAAAGATGATGCCTGCAATCAGCATCACAAAGGAGATAGCCGCCCGGATGTAACCTCTTTTCTGTGAGGTATCCATTTCCTGTTTGGTCTTGTCTATAACACAAGCCCCATCATTGCAATTTCCCATAATTATTTTAATTTATCGTTTATACTTCTTTTTATACAATTCCTCATTCAAAAACACAAATGGTAATAGTGTAAACAAAGTCCCAAAGAATAAGACTTCCTTTAACGGCCATCTATGAAAGAAACAATGATGATGGGGACATCTGGTTACATAATACCATAACAAAAAACCTAATGTAATCCCAATGGTTATACTTAACGCTACAATCCATTTTTTTGCTCTTGAACTAATCATTTTTTTCTTTGCAATGACCTTACTCTTTTTTTTCTTTTGCTGTCTTTTCATGACATCATTTTTTAGAGTTCTACGGCTGCAAGTTCGGCAAATGCCAGTTGATAATCCCTTTCGGCTGCAAGCGTCTGGTTTACGTTGTCGTAGTACAATCCCATTTCAACCATGTAATCAAGCAAGGATATTTCACCCGCATCAAGTGCTTTTTTCAACAGGATGGTATTATTTACGTTTGCCAGCGATTTACGATATTTGTCGGCAGTAGTTTTCAGTCCCATTGCTTTGGAATACTGTATTTGCAGTTGGCTGAAAAACTGTTGCTTGGTATCGGCTTCGCGGCTTTGGGCAGCAGCAACAGATGCCTTTGCCTGTTTCACCTGATTTTTATTCGACCATAGCGGTATGGATATACCAAGCGACACACCCTGATACCGTTGTCCGACTACTTTTTCACTCATGTATCCGGCGGTAAACTTAGGCAGGTTCATCGCTTTGCTTAGTGATACCTGTTTCTGGCTTACTTCGATTTCGTTACGCACGTATGCCAACACCGGGTTTTTATCTTCGGCTTGTACATACCAGTCGTTAAAGTTCAACGGAAGCTCACGGCTGCCGTAGTCTGCATCATTAAAGACTACGTCGATACCGCCGTTCAGCCTTTTCAACTGGGCAAGGAGTGCATCACGTTCTACTTCCATGCGCGATATTTCTCCTTGTATGGTAGAAAGGTTCAGGTTTACTTTGTTGTACTCCAAGATACTTACGTCGCCCCTGTCCATACGGTCTTTATAACCTTTGGCAATGGTTTCTGCATGTTCCAGACGCAAATAAAGTTCTTTAAGCAGGGAATTGTAATATATCAGTTCAATGCAGTATTGTTTTGCTTCGAGCAATATATTCATACGGTCGGCTTTGTACTGCCATTCCACAAGGTTGTTTCTACCGTTTGCTAACCGACTTTTCATTCCCGTAATGGTGGGAATGTCGAATGTCTGCGATACGCTAAAATCGGTACGATTACCTATATTTGAAGGGTTACCCCAGAGATAATTGAAGCCCACTTCCGGATCATCAAGGAAGATGCCCGTTTTGTTTTGCAGCTTATCCGCTTCAACTTGTTCGCGGAGGGCTTTCAGGGTTGTATTGTTCTCTTCTATCGAAGACAATACAGGGTTGATATTATTCTGCGCATTGAGCGTTATGCCTGCGAAGAGTACCAACATGGTTATTATGATTGTTCTCATTCTAATTCTAATTTAGTGTTGTTTACTTCAGGTTCCTCGTTGTCCAGAATTTCGGTTTCAACTACTTTCCTGTTTGTAATTAAGTACATGATAGGAATAATAAAGCCGTTGAGCAAAGTCGATGTGAGCAATCCGCCCAGGATAACCTTTGCCATCGGACTTTGTATTTCGTTACCCGGCAAATCACCACCCAATGCAAGCGGTATCAGTGCAAGACCGGAGGTTAATGCGGTCATCAAGATGGGGTTTAGACGGTCTAACGAGCCGGTCATTACCGCATCAAGTTTGCTATACCCCTCTGCCACAAGGTCGTTGTATCGTGAGATAAGCAACATACCGTTACGTGTAGCGATACCGAACAGGGAGATAAACCCGATAATAGCCGGTATGCTCAGAACGCCGTTAGTAAAGAAAATGGCAAACACTCCGCCGATAAGGGCAAGCGGCAGGTTAAGCAGGATAACAACGGACTGGTTTATGCTCTTAAACTGCGCAAACAGAAGCATGAAAATAGCAAGAATGGAGAAGATTGAGGTAATAAGCAGGGTGCGTGATGCTGCCTGTTCGCTCTCAAACTGTCCGCCGTACTCAATATGATAACCTTCGGGCAGTTCTATCTTTTCGTTTACGATGTCCTGAATGTCATTTACTACTCCGCGCAGGTCACGTCCGGCAACGTTAGCCGATATTACAATCTTACGGGCAACGTTTTCCCTATTGATGGTGTTGGGGCCTGTGGACGATGTTATTTCGGCTATATTACTCAATGGAATTTTACGTCCGTTGGCATCAACAATAAGGTTCTTTATCCTTTCGGCTGTTTCACGGCTATCGTCGTTTACTTTTAGGGTAAGGTCGAACGAGCGGTTTTCTTCGTACACCTGTGAAACGACTTCACCTGCGAGCATGACGTTTACAATCTTCGCAAAGTCGGGTAAGGTTATGCCGTATTTCGCCATTACTTCCCTTTTGGGTTCTATCTTCAACTGCGGACGTTCCACTTGTTGTTCTACGTTCAGATCGGCAATACCTTCAATGTCCTGAATGTTTGCTTTTATTTGGTTACCGATGGAGAACATTTTATTGAGGTCTGTTCCGAACAACTTGATAGCGATGTTGGCACGTGTACCGGATAACATAGCGTCGATACGGTGCGAAATGGGTGCGCCTATTTCTATATTCACTCCCGGCAACACTTTTATCTTTTCGCGTATTTCGGCAAGCACTTCATCTTTGGAACGTTTATCGAGGATGAACGGTGCTTCGATTTCCGATACGTTTACACCGAGTGCGTGTTCATCGAGTTCGGCACGTCCTGTTTTCCGTCCTACGGTTTGAACTTCGGGTATGGAAAGCAAGATATCTTCTGCTATACGCCCCATCTTGTCGGATTCTTCAAGCGATATACCGGGCATACTACTGATGCTTACGGTAAATGAACCCTCATTGAATGGCGGCAGGAAGCTACGACCTAATGAGAAGAAAATGATAACGGCAATCACTAAAACAACACCTGTTCCGCCAAGTACCCATTTCTTGTATTTGAGTGTCCATTTAAGGGCTACCTCGTAAACGATTTTCAGTTTCCTTACTATATACGGTTCACGTTCCGGTTTATCATCTTTTCGTGGTTTACCCAACAGGTAGCTACACAATACTGGAGTAAGGGTTAAGGCTACTACGGTAGAAGCTATCAATGCCATAATAAAGGCTACTCCTAACGGTGCAAGCATACGACCTTCCATTCCAGAAAGGAAGAACAAGGGAACGAAGCTGGCGATGATGATAAATGTGGAGTATAGAATTGGCATACGCACTTCTTTGGAAGCATCGAACACGACGTTGAGTACGGTTTTTTGCAGTTCCTTTGGTTTCTGCCTGTTCTCCCGCAATCGCTTGAACACATTTTCTACATCGACAATGGCATCATCCACAAGCGAGCCAATAGCAATAGCCATACCTCCGAGGCTCATGGTATTAATAGTAAGCCCCATGAATTTTAAGGAGAGTATTGCAAAGACTAATGACAACGGTATCGTTACAAGTGATATAATGGTTGTACGTGCGTTCATCAGGAAGATAACGAAAACGATAACCACGAAGATACCCCCTTCGTACAATGATTTCTGTACGTTATTGATGGAGTTGTCTATAAAACGTGCCTGACGAAAGATGTCGGTTGTTATCTTCACATCTGCCGGAAGCTGTTTCTGTAAATCGGCAAGCGAAGCGTCAAGTTTGTCTGTCAATTCGAGCGTACTTGTAGCCGGTTGCTTGGTAACAGTTATCAATACGGCAGCTTTGCCGTCGTTGGATGCCATACCCAGTTTAGGTGCTTTATCTCCTATTTTTACTTCAGCAATGTTTTCTATCAGGATAGGAACATTGTTTACTGTTTTGATAACAGCTTTTCCCAATGATGGTATTTTATTTGTTGAAAGCACGCCACGGATGATAAATTCGTTTCCGTATTCATACAATACACCACCTGCGGCGTTCTGGTTCATTTCGGTAACGACGTCGATTACTTCATTGAGTCCGATGTTGTAATGTTTCATCTTTCCGGGATCGAGCAATATCTGGTATTCCTTGATTTCACCACCGAGAACGGTTACCTGTGCCACTCCACCTGTTGATAATAAACGGGGGCGGATAGTCCAGTCAGATAATGTCCGCAAATCCTGTAATGAGGTTGAATCGGCGGTTACTCCGATAATCATAAGCTCACCCAGTATGGACGATTGCGGCCCCAACGTCGGATTACCAACGTTAGACGGCAACTGGTCATTGACAACGGCTAACTTTTCGGATACAATCTGACGGGCACGGTAGATGTCCGTTCCCCAGTTAAATTCTACCCATACGATAGAAAAGCCTGTGGTAGAGGATGAACGCACACGGCGTACATCAGTAGCACCGTTCAGGGCGGTTTCGACAGGGAAAGTAACGAGCCGTTCGACTTCTTCGGGAGCCATACCTCGTGCCTCTGTCATCACCACAACGGTGGGTGCATTGAGGTCGGGAAATACATCGACTTCCATATTGACGGCTGTATAGGTTCCTGCCAGCATAAGCAGCAGGGATGCCACTAAAACAACGACACGGTTGTTCAGCGAGAATTTTATTATCTTGTTCAACATACTGATTCGTGTTTTAATGGTTAGTGACTATGTCCTTCGGGCATTACTGAAGAAGTTGCTGCCAGTTTCACCTGATATACTCCTTTGGTAACTACTTTGGCTCCGCGTTGAAGACCTGAAAGGATCTGCACTCTTTCGCCGTTATTCTGTCCGAGGGTTACTTCCTGTTTCTTATATTCTTCGTCGCCTATTTGCAGATACACGAAGTTAAGTCCCTGTTCTTCGGTAATAGCAGAAACGGGAACGGATATTACATTATCCTGTAAGGTCGAAAGCAGATATACTTCGGTATATGCTCCGGGAATAATATCGCCCACGTTATCAAACTCGAATGTAACAGGAATATAGAAAGATTGGTCAGTGGATGCTTTACCGAAAGATAAAAGCCGGCCGTTAAGTTCCGAAAGTTTATATACCTGATTGTCATAGGCAGGCTTAAAGTTAGCACTACTGATGCTTTTAAGTATCTTGAAATTGTTCTCTGATACTTCGGCTCGTAGCTGCAAACGCCTATTCTGCGATACAGTTGCAATGGGCTGACCTACTGAAACGTATTCCCCCTGTGCAACAAGCCTGTTCTTAATATATCCGGCAATGGGAGCTGTAACGCTTACCCCGGTGGCTGTCATATTGCCTGCCTGTGCCTGATATACTGTTTTCGCTGTTTCATAACGCAAACGAGCCTGTTCAAAGTCCTTAGCGGAAATAATCTGGTCTTTTACCAATGATTCGGCACGTTGGAACTCTTTCTGTGCAGTTTCGTATTCAATCCGCGCTTTTACGGACGGATCGCCTTCCAACAGTTTCTTTGCTGAAATAGTTACAATGGATTGTCCGGCTTGTACGGCTGTACCGTCTGTTATGGACGGATTGGTGAAAGATACAATACCGTTGGAAGTAGCTGCAATAACAGCTTCATCACCCTGCGAGGCTTGTATCTGTCCACTGGTTTTAATGGAATTGTAGAAACTACCAAGAGCAACGGTTTCTGTCTTCAATCCAACAAGTTGCGCTTGCTGTTTGGTGAAAAGTATTTCATCCGAATGGCTGTCTTCCATTGCTTCTGCTCCGTGGTCATGTCCGTCGCCCTCGGAGTGCTTATGATCTTTCTCGTTAGCGTGGTCATGCCCATCGCCGTCAGTATGTTTATGTTCTTTATCGTTTGAATGGTCATGTCCATCACCTTCGGAGTGTTCATGCTCTTTCTCATTAGAATGGTCATGTCCATCACCATCAACATGCTCATGTTTATCACTTGATTTTTGATTGTTTTTTCCCTGACCGGAATTGCATCCGGTTAATAATATTGCGATAACAACGAATAATCCTATTATGTACGTTTTCATTTTATTTTTTAATTATTGGGGGAAGTAAAGCATATCCTGATATTTGCTTTGCTTCTCGTGAGAAATATTGATTTTTATGGGTTGATATGTATATACCAATACCCTATGCCTTGAACATATCCAAATGCACAAAGCAGCATGACTTACAGCCTGTAAGTCAAAACATCAGGAAATTATGGAAGGAGGGGCGCGTAAACCGTGAAATTGGTTTGCTTCTGCGGATTTATAGAATGAAATAAATTCTCCGTACTCAAAGTCGGAGGTTGATTCTCCCGAATCGTAGATTAAGAAATCCGCAGCTAAAAAGAATATCGGGAATAAATGTGTAAGATCATGGTTTTGACAAGAAGAAACCTTGCACTTAGTTTCATTTGTCGTTTTGGGTGAAGTATATTTAGATTCAGCAATACAAGATTGTTCATGGTCACTGTCATTAGGTAACTCACGATGGTCTGTATGTTCATCGTTTACCTGATTATCCTGTTCGCATATCTCCATAACAATACACACCAATCCCTCATGATGATGATGTGGTACTATTGCAAGTATCAGTAATACTAAACTTGACAATGCAACAAACGATATGGAAATAATTCGTTTCACTAAATCTTTTTTTACCTGTGCAAAGATAAAATAAAAAGTCATGCAACTAAGTTGCAATCTTATCACATTTTCCGCAATAGCCTTTAATTACGAAATTAACGCTCTCCAATTCCATATTTCCCGGTAGTTCTATTTGAGGAACAGGCACGTTTTCCAAACAAAATGCCTTTTTACAGTAGTTACAGTAAAAGTGTAAATGATAATCACCTTCACTACAACCGCAATCCTCCTGACAAACCGAATATTTAACCGAACCTGATCCGTCGTCAAATTTATGAATCAGCCCATTATCATTAAAGAGGTGAATTATACGAGAAATAGTCGATTTATCAATGCTCAATAATTTTTTCTCTAAGTCCCCTAAACTGAATGCTTCGGTGAACTTTAGCATTGTATCCCATACTAAAATCCGTGTAGATGTGGGCTTTATGCCTTTTCCTTCTAATAATTTTATGATAAAATCGTCCACGTATTTCAAAGATTATTTATGTTATTTATTCTATAACAAAAAGGATGTGTCAAATGATGCTGATTTTAAAATCACTGCACATCCTTTTTGCATATAATATCTTAATTATGATGGTTGCCCTTATTATGAGAGCCATCGGCACTTCCATTGTGATTGTGGCTCTTATCAGTACAGGTATTCACATCATGATTTTGTTCCCCATTGTGATTATGACTTGCATCAGTGCAAGTGTTCACATCATGGTTTTGTTCTCCATTGTGATTATGGCTTGTATCTGTACAAGTATTCACATCATGGTTTTGTCCGTTATTGTGATTATGGTTTGCATCAGTACAAGTATTCACATCGTGGTTTTGTGTGTTGTTATGATTGTGGCTTACATCCATGCAGGTATTGGAATCATGGTTATTTCCTCCATGTCCTGTGCCTGTGCCATTGTGATGGGTACCGTCATGTTTAATTCCTGAATGTTGGGAATTTGTACAAACCTGATGTGTTCCGTCTGCAAGTATATCGCAGTTTTCGTGATTTCCGGCAGCACACTGATTCAGCACGCTGCTTTTGTAGATATCGCCATTTGAAAAACCGAGTGTAGATGCACGAAGCTCCAAACTTTGATCTATATCTCCAAAGTTGCTATCATCATCCTGGCTACAAGAAACGAATGTGATAACCGATGCGAGAACCGCTAATGAATAAAATACTCTTTTCATATTCCTTTATTGTTAAAATGTTATATGTTAATATACCGCATAAGAGTAATTATACCCTACCAAAAAATAAAATAATTTTTAACTTGAACGGAGAAAGACACTTCTCATAATTTTACCACAAGATTATCTCCTATTTTTGTAGAGGGCTTTTTCTCAATATACTCCCGTAATGAAAAATCTTTTCTCAATGCTCTATCAGAAATAAAAAGTATTGAACCGCCATAAATATCGGACATAATATCATCCTTTTCAGCTATGATAACACTCTCTCCTAAATATACTTTCATATTCTCTGGACGGCGGATTCCATAAACAATGTATTGTTTTGAATTTTCTGATAACTCAATCCCACTCTTACACATATTTTCATAACCGACATAGCTGTTCAGAAAAGGCATTTCAAAGGATACAATAAATATCACGGTTAAAATCCCTATTGATATGCTGTTAATCGAACGAATTATATTCTTTCGGAAAATCAGAAAATATAAAGAAAGGAATCCAAATAGAGCAAGTGAAATTAATCCCCATATTATGGAAGTGTGAATTTCATTCAACCAAGAAAATGTAATATCATTTTTACTCAATAAAAACAACGGCAAAGCCATTATTGCTATGAGAGATAACGCTATCATAAAATATACAATCCATTTCTTATTCTTTAATCTCATCAATATAATAACTGACAGATAAGCCACAAAAGGAAATACAGGCAACATATAAATTTCAATCTTTGCACTTACAATAGATAAGACAAGAAATGACGTTAAAACAACAGTCAAAAACAATTTATCTATATCTGTTTTTATCAGCTTATTTTTAATCCCTAACAGGATAAGGGCAAAGAATAAAATTGACCAAGGAGCGAAGGAATACCAAAATACCTGAAAATAATAATAGAACGGCTCCTTATGATGGAATGAGCTAACAGCACGGTTGAATGTCTGATTAAAGAGTAAATCGTTCAAATAACTATTTCCCGCTTCAACCCACACTAAGCTGAACCAAACAGAACAAAGCAATAAGAGTATTCCCCAAGTTCTAAACCCTAAATATTTTCCACTATCCTTAATTTTCCCTTTTATAGTTAGAAATGTCAGTATAGAGACTACCGGAATAATTATTCCGATTGGCCCTTTACTGAATATTGCGAGGAAAATACAAAGAGGAAGCAAATACTTATCATATTTTCTCTCTCTGCCTGAATACATTCTATAAAAAACATATAATGCCAATGTTATAAACATAGACATTAACATATCCATTCTTAGAATAATGGCTCCACCCATAAATAGAGCGCTTGTGAACAATAATAGTTTTGCACTGGATTGATATTCGTTTGGAAGTTCAGCTCGTGTCCACCTGTCCATCGTAAACTGAATGACAAAAGCGGGTAGTAATGAGAATAGCGACAAGAACCATATTTGATGACTTCCGAATATCTTTTTTCCGAGCATTATAATCCAGAAATATAAAGGCGGTTTATCGGCATATATTTCACCATGATTATAAAATGAGAAAAAATTCCCTGTTTTTAAGGCATCATCAACTATATTCAAATATCTAAGTTCGTTTGCAGGCGTATAATCCCGGAGTAGGATTAATGGGAACATTAATGCAAAAACAAGAATATAGTAGATGTGGTCAATCGTAAATAATCGTTTTAATGTCATAGTTAATAATTAAGGATTAACACCTATTGATTTTCCATTGAGTTAAACCACTCAATAAATGATTTTATTCCTTCCGGTAATACTGTTTTGGGCTTATAATGAATGTATCTGGTCAATTTGCTTATATCAGCATAGGTTTCCTTTACATCACCGGATTGAAAAGGGTACATTTCCAAATGAGCGTCTTTTTGCATTTCATATTCAATCGCTTCTATAAACTGGAGTAAATTAACTGGCTTTGAATTGCCGATATTAAAAATCTGATAGAAAGCGGAATCTGAATTTTTATCCGGAGTTTTATCCAAGAGTAAGACGATGCTTTTTATAACATCATCTATATAGGTGAAATCTCTAAGCATATCCCCATTATTAAAAACCTTGATTGTTCTGCCCTCCCGAATAGATCTTGCGAAAATCATCGGAGCCATATCAGGTCTTCCCCATGCTCCATATACAGTAAAAAGTCTTATTCCTGTGGAGGGCAAATTGAACAAATGACTATAAGAATGAGCCATCAGTTCATTACTTTTTTTTGTTGCAGCATAAAAACTGGCAGGATTATCAACTGTGGCAGATTCCTTAAAAGGAATTTTATTGTTCAATCCATAAACCGAAGAACTGGAAGCATATATAAGATGCTTGATATTATTATGCCTGCAACACTCTAAGATATTTACAAAGCCAAGAATGTTAGAGTTGATATAAGCATGGGGATTTTCTAAAGAATACCGAACCCCCGCTTGTGCTGCCAGATTGATAACATAATCAAATTGATACTTCTTAAAAAGAACACCTAATTGTATAAAGTCCGTAAGATCAATCTTTCCAAAATCATAATTGCAATAAAATGAACTATGGACTACTTCATTTTCTGTTATATCCTCTTTTCCTATTCCACATTCAGACAACCTGCCATATTTTAGGTTTACATCGTAATAGTCATTTATATTATCTATTCCCACAACGAAATTCTCTTTATTTTCAACCAATGCTTTTACCAAGTGAAATCCGATAAATCCTGCACTGCCTGTAACTAATATTTTCATTTAATCTCTTTTTTAGATTCATCCTCATTACAGTTTTTTATAATCAACCACACATTTCTGGAATATGTGATAAAACCAAAACTTTGACCAATAAGCAATACCGGATCTTCTCTGAATATTGCGTATGCAATAGTTATCAGAGAACCTATTATACTCAACAGCCAAAAGTTTAAGGGAAGGACAGATTCACCTCTCAATCTTGAATGCCACCATTGATAAACAAAGCGGAAAGTGAAAATTATCTGACCTGCGGAACCAAATAGAAGTAACCATAACGATATATTTGAAAATAACCTGTCAATGCTTACTTCATTGTTATATAGCACATAGCAAAGTGCGGCAGCAGGTATTAAGAGAATTACTGTTCTTATAGCTAAATGGATTTTTTTCCAGTTGTTTTTACTATTCAAATTCCATATATAGATATAATAGGAGAATAGTTGTCCGAGAATTATTACAAAATCTCCCCTTAGCCACCCATATATAGAAAATAATATAGAAGCTAATAAACTTAACTGCCAATAGATAGTCGGAGATACAACTTTTTTAGCCTTTTCCGATAAAATCCACTGAATAAGCATTCTGGCAGAAAATAACCCCTGTGCTAAAAAACCTAAAACAAAATACCAAATGTCGTTATTCACTTTTTGCTATGGCTTAATTAATACCTTCTTTTTCAATAGTATAGTTTATGTACCGTTTCTTCATCCATCGGAAAGCAAAGCAATCCATAAAAGGACTAACCAACCTGTTCCATAAATGAAATTTTGATTGACCTGCGGTACGTTCAAAATGCCTAACAGGAACCTGCTTTACCCTGCCATGTTGTAACTGAAGGAGAGCAGGTAGGAAACGGTGCATCCCCGTAAACATCGGAATGCGTTTAGCGTATTCGGTATGAATAATTTTTAGTGGACACCCCGTATCTTCTATGCCGTCATTAGTCATCATGCGGCGAAAACTATTGGCTATTTTCGACGATAGTTTTTTTCCTAAACTATCTTTGCGTCCTGTACGGATACCCATTACCATTTCATATTCATTTCTATATGGCAATAAAAGTTCAAAATCTTTAGGCGCTGTTTGTAAATCAGCATCTATATATCCGACAAATGACGACTGGGCTATATCTATCCCTGCTTTTATAGCTGCGCTTAATCCGCAATTTCGAGCAAAACTTATATAAAAAAGATGACGGTTTCGCTGACACACTTCCTGTATCAATGTTTTGCTTTGGTCTTTCGATCCATCATCAACGAATAGTATGCAGGTTTTTACTGATGAAGAACATACATATTCAGATAGTTCCTTTTCAAGTTTGTTTATATTTTCTTCTTCATTATAAACAGGAACTATTATGGTTAAATCATAATCTTTTGTAGAGTTCATATCATTTATATTTTAAAATTGCATTGAAAGCGATAAACCACCCTGCTGACCTGTGTAATAGGGGTAAAAAGCAAGATTTCGTTTGTTCTTTTTCTCCTGACCACCTTTAAATATTTTCTTTTCAACAGTAGGATAGAGCCAATAGGCAAGTTTTGTACTTAATATGCCAAGCCCGGCACCGAATGCGACGTCGCCTACCCAGTGCTTATTATTGTATATGCGGAATGCTCCGGTTCCCGCAGCGATAGTATATCCCGCTATTCCATACCAGATTGAAACATCTTTATATTCTTGCCAAAGAAATTCAGCACCCATAAAAGCGATTGCCGTATGCCCTGACGGAAAAGAATTTTTTGCGGATTTATCTGGTCTTTCAACTCGTGCCGTATATTTTAAACCATTCACTGAAGCCGCCGTGAACAGGCTTGCCATTCCTAAAATAATCGTCCTGTCTTTGAAATTGTGTTTGCCTTTTATCCCGACTAAGTTTAAAGCATATACACTCGCCGCAGGTACATATTGCGTTATATCATCAATCTGAAACTTTTCAGGTTTGTGTGTTATTACTTCATGCCCTATGGCATAGTTTAATAGGCGATTTTTGGGCGCTAATGTTGCTTCTATTGTTCCGTACAACATCAGGGATGCAGGTATTATTAATTGTTTATATGAGAATTTATAGTCATTTACCTGAATACTATCGCTTTCAGAAAGCGTGTTATTATTTGTTTGGGTATAAGCATTTGGGAGTGAAACCGAAAGTAATAACACAATGGTACACAATGCTTTTGTCAATTTTAAAAACATCTTATTTATATTATTTTTTTGGGATTGTTCGGAAAATTAGATATAGCGGTGGCTTAGTATCTACCGGAAGATAGATTACAAGCACAAAGGATAAAGACTATAATTTAGTCTTTCTGTTATGAAAAGGTGAAAGGAGGTGCCCGCAAACCATGAAATTGATTTGCTGCTGCGGATTTATAGCTTAGTATATACTCACCGTAATCAGATTCGATAAATGAACTATCTAAACTATAATTAAATAAATTTCCAACAAGGAAAAAGATAGGAAATAAAACAGTATCATTTTGATTATCTGATACTTTTAGTTTTGTTTCATCAACAGATGTAGGAATGATGAATTTTGATTTAGCAATACAGGTTTCATCGTGATTTTGCTCACTATCCGTATCGCTGTGATGTGTATGTTCATCGTTTATTGCATTATCCAACTCACACAACTCGATAACAATGCAGGCTTTCCCACCATGATGATGATGTGGAATAACTGCAAAAACCAAAAATAGTATGGTTGAGAGTACAATAGCGGATATGGAACATTTATTTTTCAAACTTAATATCTTAACTGTGGTTAGATAATTTTATTATAGGCAATGTGTTTTAAAAAAGGGATTCAATAAAGAAATTGTTTCCCCTTTATTGAATCCCATCGTACATAAAGGTTATTAATGGTGTTTACCATCATGCGAACCGTGTGAATGACCATCTTTGTCATGTGTTCCATGATCGGTTCCATTGTGATGGGTGCCGTCATGGTTTTTCCCTGAATGGTCGGAATATGCGCAGGCTTCGTGAGTGCCATCGTTATAAATATCACAATTTTCATGATTTCCCGCTGAACATTGCTCTGCTACACTTGCTTGGTAAGCTGCAACATCATCAAATCCTAAAGCCGCAGCTCTGGCTTCAATATCTTGTTTTGCTGATGTCCCAAAATCTTCATGGTCGTCATTACTGCAAGCAACGAATGTTACTGCAAATAAAACTACTGCCAACGAATAAAATAACTTTTTCATTTGATCTACTAATTTACGAATTTGTACTTTGTTTTTTTCTGAAGCGCTTTCGTAATAGTAACCGCATAAAGCAGGGTTTACCCTACCATAAATCAAAAAATAATTTCAAGAAATACCGTTGGAGTAAATGGAGTTGCTTTTGTGAAGATATTTGTTGCAGTATTTTGACCGGAAATCTGATAGTTGTATTTTATATTCTTAGTACCAAACACATTCAATAGCGATACGCCTGCTTGCAGCCTTACTTTCTTTATTTGTGCCCTGTATGTAGCACCTATATCAAAGCGGCTGTATGGCTCATCGGAATAATCCGTATGTTCGTGTTCGGAGCCATGCTGTCCTTCCTCATTGCCTTGTCCATGTCCGTGCCCTCCAGTGGAAATATAAGAAAAGCCTGTACCATAAACATAACTCAACGAAAAATAGAAAGGATCGAATGCCCCGATACCTCCGACTTTTATTTCATGCGAAAGTTCGTTTTGCGGTTTACTAAGGCGGTTGATGGAATACGAGCCATATAAAGTATGATTTCTGATTAGCTTTTTGGCAAACAAGTCTGCTCCTAAAATCGTATTATCTATTTTATAGACTGTATTATCCAAAAAATACTGACTGTTTTTTGTAGTCTTATAATATCCTTCCATACTGACCAAGAAGCCGTTTTTACTGTATGCAATACCTGCGGTAGTGTGCATTGCCTTTGTAAAGGTACTGTCTGCCATAGTCCATACGGTTTGAAATCCCGATTCATCATATTGGTATGCGGTACGGGTAAGAAACTGATTGTATAGTCCCCACGAAGCAGTTGCAGTTAGTTCTTCCGATATTTTATATGTGCCGGATAAACGGGGCTGTACATAGACTTTTTTATTCAATGGCATATCCACCCGTACACCTGCACTTAAAGTCAAATTATCCAATAATATATTATCTGTAATATAGACTGTCGGCTTATCCAGTTCTCCGCATAGCTCGTTCAGACTTACCCTGTATTGTTGCCACTCCCCGCCAACTTGTACTTTGTTACGGCTTCCGATATTAAAGTCATGGTTAAGTCTTACCGAAAACTCCTGTACCTCATTATCCAGATGACTAACATCGTCTGTTGTCGGCTTTTTATCTCCCAGTATTGTGAGATTATCCAACAAAGAGGTAAGCCGTGAGAATGTAGCCACAACTTTTGTAGTTGAGCCGTTTTCCCATACCCGTTTATAAGAAGCCGCCCCACCATATTGCCTGTTCTTTTCAGAAGCATTGACATCATACTCGTTTGGTTGATTTACCGAGTATTTAAAGCGGTCATTAGCTCCATACAGGCTGATGTAATAGGAATCATCCTTAAATGCTTTTCCTGATAGCTTTAAATTGGCATCATTGAAATGGTAATCAGGCTTTATATATATGCTTGAATAAATCGTTTGTGGATTATTTTCACTATTGGATAAATCCACATTCTCATTGTTATACAGGTTATAGAAAGTCTGCCTGTAAGCAGCAGAGATATTCAATTTCTTTGTCAAGGGTACCGAAGCAAAAAGGTTCATTGTATAATTGCTGACAGTTGCTTTTACAGACGGAGCATTAAAATTACCGTCTATACCTGTTATCTCCGTAATGGCACCGATACGTCCGCCCTGATTGGAGCCGTACCCGCCTTTCAAGATGCGTATGTCTTTTACCATATAGGGATTGACCGAACCTATATGGTCGTTATAGTTCTTTATACCGAATAGCGTATATCCGTCGTATGTTATCTTGCTTTCACCCATATTACTGCCCCACACAATCAGGTCTTCCGATGGCTCGCCCGATGCTCTTACTCCGGGCATCATCCGCATAAGGTTAAATACGGAATTATCATTGCTTCCGGGAATATATTTTGAAATTTGATGATTGATGCGGATTTCGCCGGGACTATTGCCGGATTGGATAAGCATTGTGGCGGGAGCAGGACTGACGATTACTTCATCCATAGTAAAAACAGCAGATTGTAGCCGGATTTCGTTTAGTCCGGGAGAAAGAATAGTATCTTGTGCCTGATAGCCCAAATACTGCACTTGTACACGCTGATTTCCTTTTTTCTCGGTTTTGAAAGAAAAATAACCTGCTTCATCAGTTGAAACGGTCTTTTCGGGAGTAGTGATATAAGCGTAAGGTAAACCTTCTTCGCTATCTGCATCCCTTATTGTCCCTGAAAACGTATAGTACCGCTTAACTTCAACAACAGGCGGTTGCTCTATCTTTTCAGTATAGGAAGCGATAACATAAACTCCGTTTATATTTTCGTGGCGAAACGGTTTATCTTTCAGCAAAAAATCAAGTGCGCTTTGAGGATTATTAAATTTTCGATTGACCGTTACCTTATATTGGGAAAGGGCATTATCATCAAAAGAAATTTCTACGGGTAATCCCCGCAGAACATCGTTAAGGGGCTTGTCATTAACGACCAAATGCAGCTCTTGTGAAAAAGCTGCAATTGTGCCTGTAAGGGTTATTATAAGTATAACTATAAATTTCTTCAATTACTTTATCTTAAATTCTATTCCGAACGGTTTACCTACTATTTTAAGCACATCATTCGGATCTTTAGCTTTCGTAAAATTACCTGAATATGAATAATTCAGATTTGAATTAGGCAATACTTCAATATCATACTGTCTTTCAATCTCCTGAATTACATCTTGCAAAGGTACGCTAACAAAAACAAATTTACCATGTTTCCAATTAATAGATTCTTTCGCATCTTCGACATCATTAGTGGTAAGTTTGCCATTACTTAATAATGCCTGCATATTCGGGGTAAGTATTACTGATTCCGATTTATCCGAAACATTCACCTTTCCGGTAAGACAGGTTACCTTAAAATTTTCGGCACGGGAAAACACATTAAAACTTGTTCCCAGTACACTTACAGTGTATTGCCCGGAACGTACATCAAATGTGCTTCCTTTTTCAACTTCAAAATATGCTTCGCCTTTCAGTTCTACATCACGGGAAATAAACCACCAGAGAGGTTTATAGCCGATTTTACTTTCGGCATTCAAATCTACTTTAGAGCCGTCGGGTAAAACCACCGCCAGATGTGTACCTCTTTCAGCAACTTCATTTTTTGTATAGAAAAATGCTATGGAGGGTAGAATTATAGCTATTGCAGCAATAGATGCAGCCGCATAAAACCACAATGATCTTTTTCGGGGAGCCATTTCAATAACTTTGGGAGTTTCTTCCAATCCTTCAAAGACACTATCCCAAATATCTTCTTTGCTTTTACTCCATTTAGGGGTTATTTTAATATCATCCGTTTTCATATCTTCTTTAATTATAATAGTTCTGTCCTAAGAAATTGCAAAGCAGCGCTCATCCGTTTTTCGACAGCTTTTACGCTTATATCCAAACATTGGGCTATTTCACTATACTTTAGTTCATCATTCCGGCTCATCAGGAAAACAACCCTTTGTAATTCCGGCATCTTTTCTAATGCTTTAGCATAAGTAGATGCCAATTCTTCAAAGTTTAATTCATCTTCGGGCGACAAGGGACTATCAATCTGAATACTCATACTCACCTCATAATCTAAACGGGTAGAACTTTTTCGATAATTGCTTATAACCATATCGTTTGCTATCTTATAAAGCAATGGTTTTAAATTAAGGTTATCCAGTTGTTCCCGTTTCTCCCAAATCTTCATAAAGACATCCTGTGCCATATCCGATGCTGCATCCCTATCGCCACAGCGATAGAAGATAAAACTTCGAATCGTATCAAAATACTTATCGAATAATTGTTTGAACTCTGCTTTGCTTATCATCCAGTTGGACATTTTACTATTATACCGCATGAAGATATAAATACCCTACATGAAATTATAAAGATTTTTGGTAATCAACTTTCAACACACCCGAATCATATACTTTTGTCTTTATTATTTCCCACTTAGATTCCTTGTTTTGTTCAGGAAATAAAGATATGCCTTTGCCCAAAATTATGGGGAAGTAGCAAATTTGCATTTCGTCAATCAAATCTGCGGCGAGCAACATTGAAATTAATTCTCCGCCTCCAACTAACCAAATATCTTTACCTTCCTGATTGCGAAGTTCAGAAATCGTTTCAATAATATTCTCCGTGATAAAACGTACATTCTCCTTTGTATCCCATTCATGGTGGGATACAACATAAGCCATCTGTTCCGAATATGGCCAAATTACATCCATGTTCATAATTTCACGGTAAGTACGACCGCCCATAATAACCGTATCAACCGAAGCTGATAGATTTTTGCAACCGTAATCTGTCTTTTCACGATTTGGGCATCCGGTAAGCCATTCCAATCCGCCGCCTGGCTCTGCAATCCGTTGGTCAAGTGATGCAGCGATGTAAAGGATAATTTTTTTCATGCTACTGAATTTAATTGTTTATACCATTGCTCGCTGTATCTCAAAAAAGAAGCGTGGAACTCACACTGCTCCGATACGAGGTACTGGTATACCTTTGAAAGAAACAGGCAAGCCCACGCCATACTCTCGTATAGCATGAACATTGCGCTATCTGTCCCTTTCAGTTGAAAATTACCAGTTTTCGTATCGAGACGTTCAGCGAACGTTATGTTATATATAAACGGAATTAATCCGCTAAAATTCTATTTATCTGGTGCAAAGATACCAAATTAGTTTAAGGTATTAAAGTCTTTCCAGTTGAGATTGTTGGTGCAAGGTGCAAGTATCTATATATAGATAAACTTGCACCTTGCACTACGTCTAAAAGATTATTTTTCAAAACCTTTGGTGATTTCAAAAATTGTAGTAACTTTGAACCCAAGTTTTATGCAGACAAATTGGCGTCAATAGCAGCCAGAACTGCCAAGAAAATAAGGCAGAAAAGGATATTGCTCCAATTCGTACCACATAAACAAAAAAAGATTTTTAATCACTGAATATATGCGTTTTGCGGTCGCGGGTTCGAGTCCCGTCCGCACCGCAAAGGAGAATGAGTAAAATCATTCTCCTTTTTTGTTGATAATAAATGCTTATCCTGTTCCAAGTTCTATATAACAAAGAAAAGAGATTCTCAACGACCTACCTGCCGTTGCTGTTCTGCATTATATCGGTCTCCTATAACAGGAATAGCTGCAACGGCATCCTCCAATTCTTTCCACTCCTCGGGCGAAAGAGCAAAAGACAATGTGTATAGGTTTTCCTCGAGATGTGACAGTTTCGTCGTTCCGGGAATGGGTACGATCCAAGGTGCTTTCTGCAACAGCCAGCCGAGTGCTACTTGCGCCGAGGTCATGCCTCGCGTGCGGCCGAAAGCTTGTAGAACATTCACGATACGGGTATTCATCCGCATCGCTTCCGGCTGAAAACGTGGCAAGGTCTGGCGGTTATCATTGTTCGGATCAAAAACCGTGTATTCATTGATACAACCACCTAGAAAACCGCGATTTAACGGACTATATGGAACAAACCCGATACCCAATTCCCGACAGGTGTCGAGCACTCCGTTTTCTTCCACCAAACGATGCATCAAATGATACTCACTTTGAATCGCTGTGAGCGGACATACAGCATGAGCCTTGCGAATAGTATCGGCACTCACTTCACACATTCCCCAACGCTGCACCTTCCCTTCTTTCATCAGGTCGGCAATAGTCGATGCTACCTCTTCCACCGGAGTATCCGGATCAGCGCGGTGCTGGTAAAACATGGGAAGTGAATCGAGTCGGAGGCGACGGAGTGACTCTTCACAATAACGACGGATGGTTTCCGGGCGGCTGTTCTGACGCCCCGTGGCTTTTCCGTTAATTACCTCATGTCCGAATTTAGTCGTTACGTTAATCCGGCCTTTAAATTCGGATAATGCTTCCCCGGCCAGTTCTTCATTCGTTAGCGGTCCATAGATTATAGCGGTGTCGAAAAGCGTAATGCCACGATTTACCGCTTCATGCAACAAGCGGATGCACTGTTTCTTGTCCGGATGTTGACTGCGGTTGTAAGTCATCCCCATCACACCGAAACCGAGTGCCGATACTTCGAAAGCCGCCTTGCCTGTACCCAATACCCGATGCTCTCTAATACGTGCAGACTCATTGTCAGTACGAGATGTTTCGGGTTGCTTCGTTTCAGATGCAAAAACCTTATCCAATCCAGTTGGCACAGCTAATGCTGCTCCCGCCAGTGCCGTCGCCTTGAGAAATCCGCGACGGCTAATATTCATTTTATTGTTCTCTTCCATAAATTTACGTTTTTACATTACTCCTTTCGCCCACTCTCCGGCTTGCTTAACGCTTCCGTTCAACAACTGCCCTTCTCCCCATGTAATTTTTGGATAAAGTTTCTTGAGTTGTTTTACACTATTAGTTATCGAGCTTCCTCCGGAAGTCGCGAATGGAATAACGGTTTTACCGGAGAAATCATATTTCTCAAGGAATGTATTGACCGGACGCGGACATAAATTCCACCATATCGGATAACCAAGGAATACCACGTCGTAATCTTTCAGATCAAGCACTTCTCCACCCAATTCCGGACGTGAATTTTCAGTCGTCATTTCAATTGAGCTACGGCTACTCTTGTTGTTCCAGTCGAGATCTGCTGAGGTATAGGCCGTAACGGGAGTTATCCGGTAAAGTTTGCCGCCAATCGTTTTTGCAATGGCATCGGCAACTTTTTCTGTAGTTCCAGTACAAGAGAAATAGGCAACCAAGATTTTCTTATCGGACTGTACATTAGTATCCGCTGTCTGATTCTGCGCTTTTGATGAGCAGCTAAAGCAAAGGAGACTCATAAATATGAATATAATCTGTTTCATTTTATTTTGATTTTAAATATTTCTTATCACTAATTAGTTTAGACATTATCACGATGGAGTAACACCACAGGCTTCTCATTCTTCTATTACTTTGATAAAATGTGCAGGAACACCACCCACAACCGTATTCGCTTCCACATCTTTTGTCACTACAGCTCCGGCACCAACAACAGCATTATCACCGATAGTCACTCCCTGAAGAATCGTCGCGTTAGAACCTATCCATACATTCTTACCGAGTACGATAGGTGCAGGATAAGTCGTTTTACGGTCTTGCGGAGCCAACCCGTGATTAAGTGTAGCAAAAACCACATTATGCCCAATTTGACAACCGTCACCAATAGTCACACCACCATGATCCTGAAAATGACAGCAGGCATTCATAAACACACCCTCACCAACGGTAATATTCTTACCAAAATCCGTATAAAACGGTGGAAAGACCCGGAGCGACGATGGCACCTGATAACCGAACAACCCGGAGAGTAATCGGCGCACTTCTTCCGGTGTGTGATATGCCGTATTCAGTTGGAAGGTGATACGTCTTGCCTCATTACTCATATCATCCATCAAACGATGTATTTCTTCTGTATTAAGCGCCTTGCGCGTCTTTACATATTCCTTAAATTCCTCGGTAGTCATAGTATTTCCTTTCAAAAGATAAAACAGGATTAGCAGAAATCATCATTTCGTCTGTTCGAGTTTGTTATACTCGTCATCTGTAACCGGTTCAAGCCACTCATTGGAGGTGTTTTCACCGGAAATTTCAAAAGCCAGATGAGCAAACCAACTGTCGGCAGCAGCCCCGTGCCAGTGTTTCACATTAGCAGGAATATGGATAACCGTACCAGGCAGAATCTCTACCGCCGGTTTACCTTCTTCCTGATACCATCCTCGACCGGCTACACCGATAAGCATCTGTCCGCCACCTTTCGTTGCACGGTGAATATGCCAGTTATTGCGGCAACGCGGTTCAAAAGTAACGTTAGAGATATTCACCTGCTCGCGCGAAACCGGAGCAAGATAACTGTTACCAATAAAATACTGTGCATAGGCTGTATTGGGTTCGCCAATAGGGAAAATCATCTCACGCTGGAAAGCTGTTTTGGCATCCTCACCAACAATATCTTCAGACCATACTCCTTTTGCCAAATTGAACGCTGCCCACGCCTTCGGCCAACCTGCATAGAAACCTATATGAGTGATAATCTCTGCGATCTCCGTGCGGGTGATGCCGTTCTTCTTCGCCGACTGAAGATGATAAACGAGCGAATTGTCCGTGATTCCCATACTGATAAGGGAGGTAATGGTTACTAAACTGCGGTCACGCAGACCGAGTTTGTCAGTGCGGCTCCAAACTTCTCCAAAGAGAACATCGTCATTGAGTTCCGCAAACTTGGGGGCAAACGTTCCTAACTGGTCACGTCCTGCCGTCTGTACTATCTTTTCTTGTGCCATAACATTGAGTGTTAAAATACTAAATACTGAAAATAAAAGGAGTTTGTTCATAATCATTTCGTTTATTGAATGAAGTTATTAATATGGTTTGCTGAGTCAATCGACATTTGCATACCCTTTTCAAAAAGTTTCTGCGATCCATCATCTTCTATCTTTTCATTGTTAAACTTTTGATTGCAAATCTACTGCAATAAAATGAGTGGGCTTGTATATGATTTACTGATATTTGTACCCAAATCCTCGATTCTGTAATAAAGCCATCTATAATTCAAATAAAATGAATTATATTTGCGATAAAGAATATAAAAGAAAGGATTATGGAAGAGGTTATTAAACTTGATGAGGTAGATAAATACAACAAACTTTTCGGACTCGAAACACGACACCCATTGGTAAGTGTTGTCGATCTGTCGAAAGCAACGCAGTGGCCGGAACATTTCAAGATCAACTACGGCGTATATGCTCTTTTTCTGAAAGATACTTATTGCGGAAATATCATGTATGGCCGTCAGAACTATGACTATCAGGACGGCACGATTGTCAGTTTTGCTCCGGGTCAGGTAACGGAAACCAAGATGGTTAAAAATGTCCAGCCAAATGCTCACGGCATCCTGTTTCACCCCGACCTGATTCGTGGCACGGCACTCGGTCAGGAGATCAAGAACTATTCTTTCTTTTCCTACGAAACCCGTGAAGCATTACACCTTTCAGAGGAAGAACGGGAGACCGTGATGGATTGTCTGCATAAGATTGAAATAGAACTGAAACACAACATAGACAAGCACAGCCGCCGATTAATTTGTGCCAATATCGGACTACTGCTCGATTATTGCATGCGTTTCTACGAACGGCAGTTCACAACACGCGAAGAAGTGAACAAAGACATCATTGTCCGTTTCGAACGGTTGCTGGATGAGTATTTCGACAACGAGACTCCGCTACGAGAGGGATTACCTACTGTTAAATACTTTGCCGACAAAGTATTTCTATCAGCAAACTATTTCGGAGATATGATTAGCAAACAGACGGGACAGACCGCCTCGGAATATATCCAGAATAAACTGATCGAACGCGCCAAAGAAGCTTTGCTAGCAACAGATAAGACTACAAGTGAAATTGCTTACGGACTAGGATTCCAATATCCGCAACATCTAAGCCGGATGTTCAAACGGATTACGGGTTGTACCCCCAATGAATTCCGCTCACAGAATTAGTCTTTATATAAAAAGGCAAGAATAAAATATGCTACGATTTAAAACGTAATCATAAATGATGACCCTAAAGTAAGCATATTCATATACTCACCACTGTTCCTACTATGCGACGGAAGCAAATCATAGTCGAGAAAAAAACGGATTCCATAATATTCCTTTGCTTTGAACGTCAAGGAAACCCCACTTCCCATGCAGAAACCATTTCTTGCAGAAACCGACCGGTCAGTTAATTCCAATTGTGGATAATGCACGTATCCACCCAGAAGTTTACTGCCTATCAGCCATCGTGAAGACAACGGATATGAAAAATAGCTTCCTCCGCAAAGCGATATCGCATCAAATGTGTTATTTTCTGCCTGTTCTTCATTGACAATAATCAAAGTATTGGAAACAGTGAATCGCCCTCCCACGCCTACATACGGATTAAAGAAACAGGCCCCCTCCACACCGGCCGAACTGCCTGATGAAGTACGAAACTCCATTTGTTCGTCGATATCATAACTGCTCAACGGGATATTCAATCCGAGATACAAACTGACAAATGAAGGCCTATCCATTCTGTCGAACCTATCTTCACCTGCAAACCTATTGATTCCTTTTTCCCTGAATATCAGATCTGCAAAATAATACCCCACTTCCGTCGACAATATTCCGATTCCTGCCCCCGTCAGCACATCACTTAACCAATGCTTGTTGTTTGCCATCCGCATAAGACCGGTTGCAGTAGCCACACTATATGCCCCGACACCTACCCATGGACTTTTATGTCCGTATTCCTTGGTAAACATGGTAGCAGTCATAAATGCCGTAGCCGTATGTCCGGATGGAAAAGAATGTTTGTTTGAGCCATCCGGACGTTCGACGTTTGTCGTTTGCTTCAAAGTATTTACCACACCACCCATCAGCAGTGCGGAAAAAGCGTCGGAAACGAGCATTCTACCCCATGAGCTGCGACTTTGCACTCCGGCTGCTTTCATACCAAGCATCACTGCAGCAGGGGCATATTGCATATAATCATCCAAATGACGATTGAAACGGGGCAGATAGTCGTTACGTAAACCTCGAAAATGATCGTCCTCATTTTTTACAATCAAGCCACCAACCATTAACGGAATGCCGATATACGTCATCTGATAGAAACGGGAAGATGAGAATTTATCAAGCCTTCTACTAAAATTGGTTGTTGTAGAGATACGCAAACTATCTCTTCTTTCCGCCATAACATTATCTGCCAAATTTTGAGCAGATAAGAAAGAAAAGCTACAAATACCAACAATACATATTACAATCATTTTCATTACTCTGTCCATTTATGCCCTGTTCCATGCACATTCTTAATACAACCCTTACATCCCGCAGCAGCAAATTTCGCTTTCAGGTTCTTTATATGTGTAAAGCTCCACCGGCGTGTCGTTCACCATAGCCGACTTATTCAATAATACTTCTCACTGCTGAGATATGCTACGATGCTGTCCGAAAGACTCCGTTCATCTTCTATAATCTTCATAGCTTCTGAATTTCATAACCATATCACTCTTTGTTGCTACAAAATTAATTATTTATCAACGGCTCGTTCTCTCTTTTTATAAATTAACAATATTATACTTGGCAATACCAACAGAAGTAATAGTAGAACATACATTCCATTTGAAAACAGTGAAGCCTACATGTCAGACATGACACATCCGATAAAAGCCAAACTTACAGAATATCTCAAACTCGAAGCCCCCTACAAAATAAGATTTGGAATCATTTTATTGCCCCCCTCTCGGATGCAGAAAAGAAAGCAATATCTGAAATTGACGACGAGATGCTTTCTTATGATTAAAGATAGCAGACACCCGAAGCCGACTATTTCCTAATTCTCGATACTTCATAATACTTATCCTATTTGTATCTATTGTTATTTTATTATTCCAATTTCTTTCAACCAACCTTTTGCTCCACTTGTACTACCTGTAGAGCCAAAACCTTTCAAATGTTCTGAATCCGGAGTAAGTTCTACTATTTTAGCCAAAGTTTCATCTCGGTAAGTGGCTGCATAAGTACAGAATGGTACAATGATTTTTCCCTTCAAATTGTATTCTTTACTTTCCAGAAATGACCATATCGCCATTGGAGCTGTATGCCACCACACCGGACAGCCTACAAAAACAATATCATAATCATCCATATTCTTAACAACATCTTTTAATGGAGGACGAATACCTTTCTCCAATTCCTCTTTCGCCACCTCCGTACAAGGAGTATAATCCGTTGGATAAGGTGTAACGGTTTCAATAGAAAACAAATCGCCACCTGTAAGTGAAGCAATCTCCTCCGCCAAACGTTTTGTAGTACCTCCCCAGCTGAAGTAAGCAACAAGGATTTTCTTTCCACTCACCTGGGTGACCGGTTCATCACTTTGGGCACATGAGTAAGAACTCAATGCCGCTAAACACATCATCATAATCAATACTAATTTTCTCATCTTCAATTTCATTTTAGTTATTACCTTTCGATGATGCAAAGTTACCGGAATATAGAAAGTAACACAATAGACAAATTACTGATATTATAACCATTTTTACTAAGCACACGATATTGCAAATCAGCACACTAACACAAATTACAGAATATCAAACACAAATTACCTTTTATGACATATCCCGTATGGCATTCTCATTGAAAACCTTTATTTTTGTTGTGAAACAAAAGAATATGAATATGGAGAATATAATAAAACTGGAAACTATCCAGGAATATAACAGACTTCTAGGTGCAGAAACCCTGCATCCTCTGGTTAGTGTAACCGATTTCTCTACGCTCCAATCCCTCAAGCACTGTCGAAAGAATTTCGGTTTTTATTGTGTGTTCTATAAAGAACTTGATTGCGGTGTGCTTCAATATGGCCGTAACAAATACGATTACGAAGATGGTACGTTAGTTTTCATTTCTCCGGGACAAATAGCCGGTGTGAATGATGGCGGTGAGACTATAAATCCCAAAGGTCTTGTGCTTATGTTTCACCCCGATTTGTTATATGGTACTCCCCTTGCCCGCAGAATGAAAGACTATACTTTTTTCTCTTATGAATCTAATGAAGCTCTTCACATGTCTGACCGGGAACGCCGGATCATCTTGAACTGTTTTCATGAAATACGGGAAGAATTGGAAAATGCAATCGACAAGCATACCAAACAAATTGTGACTTCCAATATAGAGACCCTGCTCAATCATTGCGTGCGTTTTTACGAACGCCAGTTCGTCACTCGTGAAGTAGTCAACCATGATTTACTAACCGAATTCGAACAGATACTTCAGCAATATTTCAATTCGGACAAACCCTCCGAGATCGGTTTGCCCTCCGTACAATACTGTGCAGAACAAATACACCTTTCTCCCAATTATTTTGGAGATCTGGTAAAAAAGGAAACCGGAAAGTCCGCACAGGAATATATCCAACTGGCCATAATGGAAAAAGTAAAAGAACTATTGATTGAAAGTAATAAAACAATCAGCGAAATAGCATACGAACTCGGTTTTAAATATCCCCATCATTTAAGCAGGGTATTTAAGAAAAACATTGGAACTACCCCCAATGAGTACCGCGCACAAGCCGGATAAAAATCAGTTATTAGAAGCAAAATTCTTCTTCTGTTTTTAAAACCGATAAGATACTTTTCGCATCAGACTCTTGACAAATGACTTTTTATGTTGTATCTTTGAGAAAAGAAAAAGTATAAAAAGCATGAAATTAGATAGAAATAATCATACATAAATCATAAACAACCCGGTATTTTACAATACCGACTCCTATATGATATGGGGCAATAGTCGAATGATTATTGCCCCATTTTGTTTATAATTCAGCTTAAAATCTCTCGTCTAATTCTAAAACTGCTATCAAATAGTTTATAATAAACTCGAATACCGTTTTACTAAAACTATCAAAAAGTTTATTATAAACAGGATTCGGGTTTATTAAAAACGACGTTTTCTTTTGTCAAAAATAGAGTAAGCAATAATTTTAGCATTCACCACGAAAAAATTTCGGAACAGCTCTACAGGTAATATAAATACACAATAATTCATTTACTTCTTTATTTACACAATCGTTTTCCTCCTCCACATCCCATCTTTCTATTTTTCCAATTCGCTAATTAAATCCAAAACGTTGAATACGACTCACGGCATCTACCATATTTTACATACATTTGCGTCTGACACAGATGTCAAACATTGGGTTTAATTTAAGATGTTTGGTATATGAATGCATATAAAGTGGGGTTAGACATAAGCTCTACTGCCGCTAAGATAAAAATATAAGAGTGTTTACTCGGATCCTTTATCAAATAAAGGAAGCAAAATATCATCAACCAGTGGCAGAACTTATTATGTTATGAGGAATAGTATAGACATTATTCGACCACAAAATCTTCCGATTTAAAATTACTATAGAAACGTCCTGAAACAGCAGTAAACTTCAATACACAGTAATCGGGATCCGTCACTCCCTCCGGATAGTACATGGTATCTCCCTCCTGCCAGATCATCTCTTTACTGGCACTGTCCGTCAAGACCTCCATCGCGCCGCGTAGCATAACACCTCTAAAAAATCTCGTATCACAGAAGTAGATACATGCATGGTTATTCTCCCGGTATTGCGCCACACGCATGGACGAAGTGTTTGTTGTCAGATAAATCGTTTTTATGCCCTCTCTTTTTCTAGGTTGCAGCATTGCTTTGATGGTAGGAAATCCTTCACCGTCTACCGAACCGATAAAAGCTGTTTTCAGCTTATCAATCATGTTGCCTACTGTTTTTTCCGCGTCTCTCATCATTTTACTTTTTATTATTGGTTTATTATCTGATGCGAAAGTAGAGAAATACCAGAAAAGTAATGCAATAAAAAGAAAGGTAGAAATAGCACTTTTTACGGTTTGTGTGCTTTACGATACAATAATGGAGTTTCTCCCGTATGCTGCCGGAAACTACGGATAAAATAAGAAACTGTTGAAAAACAGAGTTCAAATGCAATATCAGCTATAGGAAAGTCCGTATAAACAAGCAGCCTTTTAGCCTCTTCCATCACCTTGTTCCGGATATATTGTTTTGCACTGAACCCCATGGTCGAGGTTATCATCTCATTCAGATAATTAGGAGTAATACAGAGCTTATCCGCATAATATTGAACCGAATGTTGCTCTTTTGCATGTGTAGCAACCAAATTCATGAATCTGCTTACATGATTATTGGAAACTTCCCTGTTCCTGCCCTCTTCCATCGAAGTCTTTTTAAGATAAGCACGATCCAACAACATCAGGACTTCATAAAGCAATGCTCTCAAAACGTGTACATCGTCCTGTTGATACGAATCAATCTCCATCTTTATATCATGCAAGGTTTCAAGTATGCGTGTATAAAGTTCATCAGACAAATGTAGTCGCGATGAAAAACTTTCTATCTGAAAAAACGAAAGATGCCGTACAAACAAAGAATCTTTAAAGAGGGAAGACAAAAACTCTTCTTCGAAAATCAGAGCATACCCATTGATGATATGATGAGTATCCCAGTTCCGGATTTCCCCCGGTTTAGAGAAAAGAACGTCACATGGAATTGCTTCATAGGTTTGGTTATCGACTGAAAAAGCTCCCTTACCTTCTGTTATGAAAGTAATATCATAATAATTTAGAGTGTGGACAGTACTTTTAGCCAGGAACTTCTTCACATACTTCAGTTCTACTACATCGACCAAAAGTTCACTCCCATACTTATGCTTATAAAAAGTATATCGAGGTATTGAGTTTTTCATTCAGAATACAAAAATAGTATTCCTTACCAAATAATCCAAAGACTTTCCAAAATCGATTCGATTGAATAAGCCATGAGCCATCTGATAAGGAATACATAGAAAAAATATGTCTAGGTTATATTTCCTATTTAGAACCTCCGGCCAGATACCCCAAACTGGTTACATCTGCCCCCAAGTAATGATTAATGTGCTTCAATGGCACCCTGTACAGAATATCCGGGATTTCCGCCAATAAAGAGAGATACCTTTCCCTTACTGTCAGTTTGCGGACACTCATATTCTCTTCCTCTTTAAAATAAAACTGATACTCCATCAGTTGACGGACCAGATTCGCAAATGAAATTGAAGATGCACACAACTCTTCAATCTCTTCTTCGCTGATGTAATAAGCAGCACATTTCGTCAGTGTCTTGATAGAATACAGACTTGAATTATAGCATAACACAGCATCACCCGCAGAGAAAAACCGGCTGGTTCTCTCCTCTCCTTCATGAGTGGTATATGTATGCAGAATACCGGAAACAATAATGTACAAGCTCTGCTCTGGCATTGTGGCAGAAGCAATCGTTTCTCCTTTATCCAGATACACCATTTCCATTCGAGCCAACAGCTCTTTCACTTCTCTTTCATCCACCTGATACTCAAAACAGAGTTTCTTCAAATAAGCTTCCATACAAAATAGATTTTAGTTAATATATGTCACTTAAAAACACCTAATTCGACATAGCAGGCATCATTGTGCCTCTCAAATATAATTTCCTTTGGGTATATCGTAAATACCAGATACAAATCAATAATGAAACGACCGTTGAAATGGGTGGAGCAAATCCCATGATAAACAGCGACGAGCTATCTATCTGGCTGAACCAGTATGACAACGGTATACGGAACAGGAAAGTGGCTATCAGACTGTGAATCATCGGGAATAACGAGTTTCCTTGTCCGCTGAAATAAGAATTAATGCAGAACACGAAACTAACCACGATACAGTCGATGCTATACCCTCGCAAATAATCTGCCGCCATTGCCACCACAGCAGCATCTTTCGTAAAGAAAGCAGTAAGAGTCTCCGGCAGGAATTGCGAATACACGCAAACCGACACACCGAAAACAAGAGCAATCCCAATCCCCGAAGCCAGACATTTATTCATTCTCTTGATAAGCCCCGCTCCATAGTTCTGTGCAGTCATGGTTGCCACAGCCGATGATATAGCCATTGGAGGCAGCATAGCAAACACGATGATTTTCTCAACAACACCCAGGGAAGCAGATGCAATGACTCCCATCTGATTGACAATGACCGTGATAATCAGAAAAGAAACATTGATTAAAGCATCCTGCAAAGCAATAGGCGCTCCTAACACCATGATCTTTTTAGACAGATTCCGGTTCAATCGAATATCTTTCCGTGAAAAGTCAAAAGAAAATCCGTGCCGGTACAAGAACCAGAGTGCTATTCCAAAGCTGACACCTTGTGCAGATATAGTAGCAATAGCCGCTCCTGTAGCTCCCCAATGGAAATAACCGACCAATATAAAATCGAGCACTATATTTATCACACATGCCAGTCCGACAAAATAAAGCGATGTTTTAGAATCACCCAATCCACGCAAAATACCACATACAACATTATATCCCACTATAAACAGAATACCCAGAGAGCATACCAAAATATAGTTTTTCGTATCTGCCATAGCTTCGACGGGAGTATGCATCAGTTCTGCTATCTGACCATGGAAAAGTACCATGACCAAAGTTAGCACTACGCCGGTTATTGAAAACAACCATACGGAAGACCCGATTGTAAAAGCTACTTTCCGATTGTCTTTGGCTCCGGTAGCAATAGCAATCAGTACGGTTGTTCCGGTAGTAATACCCAGAATAATACCTGTTATTGTCTGCATCACCTGACTACCAATAGCTACGGCTGCCACACTTGCCGAATCATCATATTGTCCGACAACGAAAAGGTCAGCCCCGCCATAAAGCGCCTGAAGCACGTTGGCAATTAAAAAAGGTACTGCAAACAGCAACAATACCTTCGGTACGCTTCCTTGTGTCAAATCTAACTCTTTCATAGTTTCTTCGATACTTTTCCTCTTTATCTTATTTTGTTACAACATAAAAAAGTGCCGGACAAGCGAATGATTTGCACCATTCATCTTATCCAGCACTATAATTATTATTATAGCACCCTCCGATGAGGATTTTTATGCCTGTCCCTATTTCAGGGCTGCAAATATGGGCTTTGTTTTCATAATTACCAAATTTTAACCAGCTTTTATTTTCTCACGGAGATGTAACTAGCTATATATCAACTATTATCAGACGAGGTTTGATCTATAGAATCTCCGTTAGAAAAACGAAAGAAAGCTGCCAACCGATCCGGATTCAGCGTATAACGTGCGCGTTCTTTTAATAAGGGTTCCGCATTCATTACGGCACAAGAATGAGAAACCACGGACATCATCGGCCAGTCCTTTAACGAATTTCCTACAACTAAAGTATGTTCAAAAGATAAAGTCAAAGCCTTACATAACTGAAGCACCCCCTCTTTTTTACTTGCTTCAGGATGAATGACTGTTATCAGCGGAGCTTTATGAAAGACCTGGCAGGGATTCTCTTTCAACCGGGTAAGAATAGCTTCTCTCTGTTCTTTATCACGTACCAATATACTATACTTATAAACCACTCCTTCATAACTATGAATAGTGACTTTTGCCGGTTCTCCATATACCTCCGGATATACTTTCACCGGCAAACACCTGATCTGGCCGGAATAAGATAATAAACCTCCATCTGCAAACACTCCTCCGCTGAATAAATCGAAAAGAGCCTTTCCCAGCTTTTTCTTCGCCTGCTCCATCGACAGAGAAGTGGCAAGATATAAGGAAACGGACTGTGCCATATATCGCAAAGCGTTAGCATAACTTTCAGGAACTTTTCCCTGTGAATCAGTCAGTGTTCCATCCACATCGAAGAAAACAGTCGTAATAAGTGGCTTGTCAGGTATTCGCCAGAACGCCCCTTCTCCCATGATTCGATGTAAAGGGTGATTGTTCAGGTTACTGAACGCAAGATAGCAATCACAAACTTTCCTCTCGCAAGATAGCGGCAGAACAGCTCCATCACCTTGATAAAAATTACCAATCTTCACCCGGCTTCGGGGACAAGCATACATATCCCCTTTCCAATCGATAAAACAATTGTTTCTTCCTCCTGCACAAACTTCCCATTGTGCCGGAGCATTCTTCAAGTCATACTCAAAAAGATTATCCAGTTGACTGAAAAACTGAATATCTTCCTGACTTAATGGTGCCCTTAACCCCTGCATAGCATTAATGAATAAATAAATATCCGGCAAAAGAGTATTCCGTAAATCATTGAGTACGGCCTTTGCAGAGGGATTTCCTACCGCTCCGGCACATACCTGTATTCCCGCATGATGGAGTATATGAATCTGATGCGCAAATTTCTCTACCGAAGTCATCTCAGGATGAAAACTGGCCCAGAGCCTTATCTTACTTATCACAGTGGGAGTCACACGAATCTCATCAAGCCAGTGTTTGACCGGAAAAGAAAGGTTAGTCTGACAGGAAATTCCAGCCACCTGTGGCAATGCTGCCAAATGCATCATTCCTTTCCGATAATAACGATGGATCAATGCTTCACCGTAAGGAATAATAAATAACTGCAACGGCTCCCCTTTCCATTGTTCAATAGCTGCTATAAAACGATTCCATGCCTGTTCATCCCGGGTCGTATCTGCCAGATACGACTTCTTGCCGAAAGGGCAATAAGAACAGGTATAGTTGCAGCTATTCAATTTGCCGCGATAATATATACGCCTGAAGGAAAGTAAAGAGCCTTCGTTTTCCATTTCTATTTCGTTCAATAAGAATAAGTTTCCATCAGTTCTCTTATTTCAGGAGTAATGAACAACTGACCAATATAATCGGAGTATGCCATTCCTTCGGAAGTCAGACAAATACGACCGTTATCCGTATTTTCTATCCATTGCCGTTCAGATAACTGTCGGAACAACGGCACATTATCCGGTGATTCTCCAAAGCGACGCTTATATTCGGCCTTATCAAGCCCCATGTAATACATCAGATTTTTAATAATGAAACGTTGTCGCTGTTCTTCCTGCGAAAGAATAAATCCATTACGAGCCACTGTAAAATCAGTAGTGCCCATATAATCATCTATCTCTCCGGCAATACAACGCTGGCAAACAGTATACCGGGTGGCATAATGCAAATTACCCAGGTAACTGCGTCCGCCGGAGCCACACGACAGCATCACCTCATCCCCACATGAGATTTCCGCATCAGTAGACGGATGATGAATAAAACGTCGCATCGAAGTTTGTAGAAAACCTCTGTCTTTCAACAAATCACAAGCGGCACAATACATCTGAAAACAGACATCATCGGATTCCCGCTCCGTGATAGCCGTTCCCGGTCGTACATATAGCGGATAGATAAAGAGTTCGTTAGGCTGAAACAGAAGAGCTTGTTCCAATGAATAAAGAAAACTGGCTACAGTTTGTCCTTTGATTCCGTAGATCAAGTCGATATTAAAAAACGGGAATTGCCTCTTCCGGATAGCCTCCAGCGCCTGATTAATCGTGTCTTGCCGGGGGCGTCTTTTTAAAGCTGTTAATTCTTCGTCAAGGAAACTCTGTACGCCAATACTCACACGAGCCACTCCTGCTTGCTTCAACAAGTCCAAACGGGCAGGATCGGCATATTCCGGCGATGTTTCTACGGAAGTAAAGGTATGTGAAGGATGCACTCCGAATAAGGCAGCTGTATCCAATAGGTATTCCAGTTGAGGAACAGTGAGGAGCAACGGTGTGCCTCCTCCAATGGCGAAACTATCAAATGCCAGCCCGGTGGTGAGTGGAGACAACTGTTGCGCCTGCTTGTGAAGAGTTTCCAAGTAAGTTGCGATATAATCCGCACGATTTGTTTGCAGAGAAAACAGGTTGCAATATCCACATTTATGACTACAAAAAGGAATATGGAAATAAAGCGATGCTTTCTGTCCTTCCACCTGTTTCAGGTAAGGAACCAGCGAAACCGGGGACGGAAAAGAACGATAAGCAGTTTTATGTGGATAACTATACATATAGTCTACATATCGTGGTAGCGGTTGATTCATTTTTTCGTTAAAATAAAGTGTTTGTAAGGGACTGTATAAACCGTTTCGTGGGATATGCAATGATATTCATATCCATCCTCTCCATAGCAAGTGCCATGATCGGAAAGAGCAATCACCAGCGTATTTCCCCGCTTCTGAAAGGCCTGGAACAAACGGGGCAGCTGACTGTCGACATATTGCAGCGCGGCAGCGTGTGATTCCTTATCATCCTTCATTTTGCCTTCCACATAATGACAGTTCGGATAATGAATAGCAGAAAAATTGATATACATAAAAATCCGTTTGTCCTCCGGGTAGTTTTCGAGTTTCTTCAACGCAAAATCAATTTGTTTTTCAGTACTATCGGGTGCCGTGCATCCAAAAGTCGGCAGCCAATAACTTTTAGTAAAGTAACCGGGAAACACACGCCCCAGTTCATTACGCTTGCTGAAGAAGTTCACCCCTCCTATACAAATCGTTTCATAACCTACATTGGCAAGGCTTTGCACAAAAGTCGCTTCCGTAAACGGATAACTTCCCGCAGGCGGAATACGTCCCGTACCAGCTTGCACAGGGAAAAACAACCACTTACGGCTGCGTAGCGAATGAGGTTCCGCCGGAGAAGGCAGAAATCCTGCAAAGATGGCAAAATGAGACGGGTAAGTAAAATTTCCCGGCGCATGTCTTTTTTCCCATTCTCCTCCGTGACTATTCAGTACCGGTGTTCTTCCCGCCGCTTCTTCCTCCTTGCTGACATCATAACGCAAGGTATCAAAGCAAAGCATCAATATATCATGAGTACCCACCACCTGATTCATATCCAGATCCGGATTTTGGGTCTGTTCGCCAGCCGGCAGTTCATCTATTTGCATGGTTATATCTCTTTTTTATGTTTTTTATCTGTTGAATATAAATAGAATTATGAGCAAACATATCCTGATACACATGATCTCCCTGTCCGTTGACTTCTATTATATAAGGTATATCTGTTCCTCTCTCCATCAGGACATCCACTCCGGCATACTGCAAATCCAAGGATTGGACCGCTTCCTGACACTGATAATAGATTTGTTGTCGTACTATGTCCGGCAAAGCCAACTCGTTCCACCAATGTGCCTTATTGTTCAGATGCAGATTGGTTATGCTTCCTTTACTGCATCTCACAACGATATAATCGATTTCAGATTCCCGGCACACTACCCGGAGATCATAATTCTCTCCCTGCAACTGCTCTTTAGGAATCCATTCTTCTAAAATAGCTTCTGTTTGCATCACCGCTTCCGCCAACGGGATCATCTCTTTTTCCGTACTCAAACGGTGGATACGTTTGGTGTTATGAATGACTCCATCCACTTGTTGCAAGGTAGTATAGACTACCCATTTATTCCGGTTGGGTTGATAGCGAACAGCCATAATGCCTCCCGCCCCCGAACCGTAACGGGGTTTCAAAAAGCATCCTCTACCGCAATCGGCAAGAAGCCCTCTCAACTCATCAAAAGAATGGGGAGAAGATAACATCGGAGTCACTCTCAAACCTCTGTCCACCAGCACTTGTTTAGTCTCCTTTTTGTCAAGAGCACGCAACAAAGCATGGGGAGTGTTCAAAAAGTGCACGTCATCAGATAGCCTCATCTCGCCTAAACGTTGCAGTGTTTCCTTATATGCCTGATTCAACAGCGCATATTTCAGGAAATCCGTTTCATTGCTTACACAAGGTTCCAGCTTGATAACTGCCTGCCGTAATTGCGGCAAGCTGTTAAAAAGTTCCCTGTAAGTCATAAAACGAACTTCCGCCTGCAAGTATTTGCCTGCTTCAATAAAGTATTCTATACGTTTGGACAGAGAGTTGCTGACAACGATTATCTGCATCTCCTATTCTGTAATCATCGGGTAATACCACAATTCACCATCATATTCATCCGCTTCTTCAGTTTCAGCAATATCTATTTTCATAGGAAGATTCTGCAGCTGTTTCTTCATATCCTTGCTCAAATAATTGTAGCGCATATTGATAAACTTCAAATGAGCGATCTTATCCATATTATCCAGCAATAATTGGGCACCTTCATCTTTGAGAGTACCGGCCGAAACATCCATTGTTTCAAGTTGGGGAAGAATATCCGACTCCAGGAACATTTCTACAATCTTGTCCTGTTCTTCAGAGTTGACGATCCCCAGATAAGTCAGCTTCGGGAAACGTTCTTTGGAGAACAACGGACGAAATATCTCAATATCAGCTTCAAATCCATAATCTTCCACACCAACATATAGAATCAGTTTTTCCAGATTGGGGAAATCAGAACCAAGAATATCTTCTACCACTTCAGTAGGCAGGCCACCACTGATAATTTCCAGTGACCGCAACTCCGGCCGTGAAGTCTTTCCCAAACGCAGATTATTGGTTCCTTTGATTTTCAGATCCTTCAATTTAGGCATGGCATCGAGTAGCGGACTAATATCAGCTTGTTCAATCCATGAAATCTCCTGTTCTTCCTGCTCAATATCTCCCCAGAACAAGCCTTCTATTTGTGCGAACTTCTCCTTATTTTCAATCATTCCCTGTAATAAGGCAGAACAGTCGCCACCCTCATAATCCCAACAACCGATTGTTATTTGTTTATATTCAGAGAGATGTTTATCTTTCAATATCTTATCCAGAAGATTCACATTGTTTTCATACTCATCGTAACTCAAAGTATATTTCTTGGCTTCCACTTTCATTTCACGTGCAGTTTCTTCAGCAGTTTCTACATACCCTTTTTTGGTCTTTTCCGCAATCAGTTTGCCGGCAGCTTTTTCAGCCTCTTCAGTCGTTGCGTAGTTTTTCACTTGTGTTTGTCCGTCGGTCCCCAACTTACCATAATTTACAGTAACATCTGTTCCGACTACATCTATACTCCAGAATTTCTGCGATTTAAAATCTTGAAAAACGAATACTCTCTTCATAATACAGTTTTTAATGGTTGATATTTGCACACTCAACACAGAACGCGCATGAACAATACCTGCAAAAATAACCATTTTATGTAATGTACAAAGAAATCTGTTTACTAAACTTTCAGAGTATTCAAAAATACAACCCAAGATATACAACAAAGGCTGCCTTTGGGGGCAGCCTTCATTATTCTATTTCTGTAATACATCAGTTTAATCTTCAATAGTACATATACTTACACGGTTCCAATCCGGTTCAGTAAACATATCGCCTACACCCTGACCTTCGGCAGTGATACGAGATGCACTGATTTTATACTTGTTGACCAAGATCGTTTTTACAGCTTCTGCACGTGCTGCAGCAATTCTGGCATTCACTTCAACACTACCTTCCGGAGAAGCGTATCCCTTAATAACCACTTTTGAATCAGCATATTTCTTCATGTAGGCAGCTACACGTTCCACATTAGGAAGTTGTGAAGCGTCAACTGACGATTTACCTTGTCTGAAAGTAATGATAGATTCGGGTACACGGGCGGTTTTTACTACAGTCTCCACCGGAACCACTTTTGTGCGGCATGCTTCAAGTTCTTCCTGCAATCCGTTGATACGTCGGTTTGCATTGCTGATCTCGCCATCTTTGTTGTTTACATCTGCACGAAGTGCATTGATTGAAGAGTTCAGTCCATCAATTTCGGCTTGATTATATACTCTCACTTTGGCAAAATGATGTGTTCCGTTACTTGTCTTAAAGTGGTATGTCAATCCGGCTGTCAACTCAAAACCTGCGTTATTAGCATTGAAACGGCTCTTTGTTTCAGGGTAAGTACCTTGCATATCATACACAATGGCAGGTTTGATTCCCAATGTCCATGCTTTACTTTCACCCAAGTTGAAATTGAAATTCAATCCCAAACGCGTAGACCAGGAGTTCTGATCGCCATCGCCATTCACATAATAATGTAACCAACCTATTCCGGCAACAGCTTCCACTTCAAACAAACGAGGTTCGCCCGTGTAACTTGCAAATAGATTCATCAGATTGACTTTACCCAATACGCTGACATCCGAAGCATCGAAAGCCGTTTTACTGGATGTGGTATTGATATATCCCATTCCTTGGAATCCCAAACCGAAGATAGGAGTTAATTGTTTTGAGACTCCCACTCCAAAAGCGGGACGCATACCTTTAAAGAAAGCACTGTGAGTAAGGGGAGTGACTCCACCGGCATTTACTCCGACAGACCAATTATCTGTAAGTTTGGTACCTTCTACAACTGATTGGGCATTTGCTGCTGTAAAGCCACCCAATATAAAAGCTAATAAAATAATAGATTTTCTCATATTCATAAGTTTTTAAATGTAATGTTTTATCTGCTAAATCATTAGAAATGTATTGTATGTTCATGTCTAACTTTCTAGTTCATTTTTTAATTCGTTATTCACTTTAGACAACATATCATACCAAAAATTAGTTCGCAAGCTATGAGCCCTATTAACATCTATTATGCTTTCGGAAAATCTAAAATATGAAGAAGGTTTTCTATCCTACTTGGTAAATATGGAAAAGCGATTACCTGTGTCTGTTTCATGGGGTGATGCTTCACCTGCAGAAATGGAACAATTAGCTTTTCATTCGTATTTATGATTTCAGTACCCGCTTCAATCTGTTTAATCCTTCTATCAACCGCTGTCGCGGACATGCAATATTGATACGGATAAATCCTTCACCAGTCTCTCCATACAGACTGCCTTCGTTCACCCAAAGCTTTTCTTTCTTCAACAAGTCTTTTACTATTTCTGCTGACGTTTGATTCAAGACCGAGCAATCTACCCAAACCAGATACGTACCTTCCAACATCATTACGGGAAATTCCGGAAGATATTCATCAAAATAACCTTTTAAATAGATGTAATTCGCAAACAAATAGATTTTAAGTTCTTCCAGCCATTCTTCACCCTCATTGTAAGCAGCCATCAACGCCTCCACTCCGAAAGGATTCACATCACATACTTCATTTATATTAATCGCTTTATCTATCCTCACCCGTACATTTGCATCTGCAGAAATAATATTGGCTATCTGAAGCCCTGCCAGATTGAAAGCCTTGCTAGGCGAAACAAAGGTTACCGAATTCACAAGAAACTCTTCTGATATAGAAGCGAAAGGAGTATATTCATGCCCCAGAAAAACCAATTCACAATGAATTTCATCAGCGATCACAAACACATTATTCCGAATACAAATCTCACCTATCTGCCTTAATTCCTGCTTACTCCATACTCTTCCGACAGGATTATGCGGATTACATAACAACATGAGTTTTATCTTCGGATCGGAAGCTTTCCTCTCCAAATCATCAAAGTCAATCTGATACCCTTTGTTTCTATATACTAAAGGATTGGCAATCATCTCGCACCCGTTATTACGGATAGAGGAGAAAAAACAATTGTATACAGGCGTCTGCACCATCACTTTATCGCCGGGTACTGTCAGTGCTTTAATTGCAGCAGATATTGCCGGCACAACTCCGGTAGTATAGATAATCCATTCTTTTTCTATCCGCCAGGCATGTCGTCGTGCAAACCAGTTGGTTATCGCCTCGTAGTATGCGTCAGGCACGCGTACATATCCGAAAATCCCATGTTCCACCCGCTTCTTCAATGCCTCCACGACGGGGGGAGCCGTACGGAAATCCATATCAGCCACCCACATCGGCAAGACATCCGCATCTGCGGACGAGTCCCATTTATAAGAATTCGTACCTCTGCGTGAAATAATTTCATCGAAATTATACTTCATATTTCAATCAAAACAGGTTAGGTCGTCCCAGAGTTTCAATTCACAATTTCCCGGTGCTTTCAGATTTTCATCCAAAATAATTGTGCCGAAGCTTTCGGCAACAATACTCCCTGTACGAGGATTTTTCACACTATGAAGCGGGCTTTTAATCGTTGCCTGCACGCTACTATGTTCAAAAGCAAGGTCAGCATCCTCCGCCATCGTACAATTTTCCATCACCAGATCATGTGCGTAACAAAGTGGTTGAGTACCCGAAATTTTACAATTTACCAAACGCAGGTTTTTAGAATGCCATCCCAGATATTCTCCGTTCAGTTCCGAATCATAGACAGTTACATTTTCCGTATTCCAAAAAGCATCTTTGGAGTTGATGACTGCATTACGGATTTCTACATTCTTGCAATATTGAAACGAATAGTTTCCATTTTGAACGTAATTTTGTATATGGATATTCTCGCTATGTATAAAAAGATAATCTGCTTTATCAATCTGTACGTTCTTCAGTTCTATATTACGACAATACCAAAACGTTTCCAAGGCATTGGGCAACTGCACATTTTCGAGTTTTATCCCATCCATTTCACGGAACATCTTCGGTGCTTCCACCAAGGTATCCGCCATTTGTAGACTTTGAGAATACCACAGGGCGGCACGAGCTCCTTCTGTAAAAAGACAATTCTTCACAATGAATCCATTGGTGTGCCAGAAAGGATATTTCCCTTCAAAACGGCAGTTTATCGCTATGATATTACTACATTCTTTCAGTGCCGATTCACCGGCATGAATCGTTACATCTTCCAACTGAATGTCATGGGTTGCAAATAGAGGGCGTTCGCCTCCATATTCTTTATTTCTTATTTGTTGCATCATTTTATTTTTTAGTCTGTTATTTCAAAAATCACATTTACACTTCCCGCTCCAAGGGCAGAAAGCAGCCCTGAAGGATTAGTTATACGCCCTAAACGGGTATAGCTGTATGAAGTGGAAAAAGTTTCATAAAAAAGTACCACACAAGTGGATCCGTAAAGCATCAAATCACCTGTCCGAATCGTACCTGGGCTGGATGGGGTTGTTGGTAAACCGTTTTGTAGATAATAATACTTTTCATTATTGTTCAATTCGGACATATTCACTGTCATAGGAAGCAATCTCTTAAATGCTTTTGCTGTCTCATTATTTTCCAATGTAGCATTGAATGAAACAGTCCCGATTGTTACTTTAAGATTATTACTCACAGGATTATCATCATTGTTATCGTCATTATCACCAGTGTTATTACCACTATTATTACTGCCATTATCACTAGAGCCATTACCCGGAATTACCTGTTGCCCTGTTCCCTGTATAGGTTCATCTTCACTACATGATGCGGAACCGACTGATAATGTCAGTATAGCAAGAATTGTTATTATATAGTATCTCATATTTATAGTATTGAAACTTATTTCTTCAGATACTCCTTAAAGAAAGATTCCAGCTTACTAAACGGGATAAGACCCACACGGTCGTAAAGATCTACATGTCCGGCACCGGGTACTATATACAGTTCTTTAGGTTCGGCAGCCAATCGATAGGCGTCTTCACTAAACTCACGTGAATGGGCATTCTCTCCGGTGATGAAAAGCATGGGGCGGGGTGAAATAGTTTCAATATCTTCGAAAGGATAGAAATTCATAAATTTCACATTGCTTGAGAGCGTAGGGTGTGTAGTGGTCATAGGAGTTGCTCCGTCAGGAGTAAATTCTCCTCTCTGCGTACGGTAGAATTCATAAAACTCCCGTTCGATCGGATTGGACGTTTCTGTCAACTGATGTACAGTGCCACTGGTATATTTAGTTTCCCCACCCAAAAATTCTGTATAACGCTGTTCCGCCGCTTCAGCCATTATTTGCTTTCTCTGTTCCAACGTTAATGAGTGATTTAATCCATTACGGTTGGCCGCCCCCATATTATACATACTGATTGTTGCAATGGCCTTGAGACGAGGGTCTATTTTCGCTGCACTGATAGCAAAACTTCCACTCCCACAAATTCCAATTACCCCAATAAGATTCCGGTCGACGAACGGACGCGTACCTAAAAAATCAACCGCGGCGCTAAAGTCCTCCGAATAAACCTCCGGCAAAACAGCATTACGCGGCTCGCCTTCACTCTCACCCCAGAAAGACAAATCGATGGACAGTGTAACAAATCCCCTTTCCGCCATTTTCGTTGCATAGAGATTCGCACTCTGCTCCTTAACAGCCCCCATCGGATGCCCTACAATGATTGCAGGATATTTTTCCCCTTCTTTCATACTCTCGGGCAGAAAAAGATTACCCACTACTTTCATCTTATATTGGTTAGAAAAAGAGACTTTTTCTACATTTACCCAATCACTTTTATAAAAATTATCAGCATTTGTCTGTGCTGAGGAAAAACTGGTTCCGAGCATCATCATAAATACAACCGTTAATAATAAAATCCGTTTCATATCTCTTGCGCTTTAATAATTAATAAATTGATTACCTATTTTCAACATTGCAAAAGTACGATGAAAGAAAGAGACCGTTTGTAGACGAATTACTGACATAATAACCCCAATTACAGATTATATTCCGTATGTCGGTGTTGGCGTTATTTTTAATTACATATTCATATTATGAGCCAAAGATACCACTTTGATATTTTCTAACATTAAGCATAGCTTTGCTACGTGGATTTTAAGGAGCCACCCGTTCCTTTAAAAGGAAGAGGGCGTTCCTCGGTGTCGAATGGGTCGTTTCTTTTAAAGGAACGGCTCGTTGGTTCTAAACCAAAGCCTACAGATGTAACCAGCTGAATTTCAACTTCTTACAAAATTGTATTTCCGTCCCCGTAAACCATGGGATTTTATTCAACAAACGAGACGGAAAGTGCTGTTAAAGGCTGCATTCGGTATATCATAAATTTAAACATTAAAAAGACATTCTCATTGTTACAACCCGGAAGTATATAACTACTTTGGACAAGACAGCATCTATATTATAGAAAAGGAGATCGAAGTGGGAATGAGAGCAGCGCTTCATTCGTTTTTACTGGAAAATAAATTCAAGAATGGGATTATGTATAAAAGATCGATGGAGTTATTCGTTATACATTATAATATGATGGAGTTAGTAGAAGAGGAAAGCTTGATGAGAGCATTTCAGAGATGGAGGTAGATTACGAAAGAAAATGCTTAGTAAGATTTCTCGTTTTTCTCGATAGAGAAAAGTCAATACTTGAAATTCTGATGGCACGTCAAAACAGATGTGCCATCAGACTCTATTTATTCTATTAATAATTTCCTGCTATGCGTTGCCCAAGTTTTAGTATATAATTAAAAATTATTTAGTTCCTAAAAACCTATCACAATATCGCTGCTATTTTTCGTACTTTGTTAAGCTTTTCCATAAACTTGTTATCCCGCTTTGCCATCTGCAAATTATAGCATGTTTGCATCCAAAGCAATGGTTCAGCATCTAAATCTAATACGGCCTCTATGAGCATAGCATACTCTGTACTTAACGGACGCTTTGCATTCAATATCTCATTTAATACTGTATAAGATACTCCCATTTCTTTAGCCAGTTTCTTTTGAGAGACTCCTCTAAATTCTATTTCATCCTTTAGTATTTCTCCTGGATGCATTGGCTCAAAAGAGGTTAAGTTATTAGCTATCATTTTAGGGTCTATGCCATCTATTTTAATCATAACTTATTATTTATAATGGTTAGACAATTCAATTATATTACAAATGGTAGTTACAATATCACCTTGTATTTCTGCTACTGTAAAGATAATATTTTCGCCTCAATACATACTCACATATTTGCGAATATTTTCTTTGCAATAAAAAATAGCATAGCTTTTCTCTATTCCCTTTCAAACCTCACCGTCAGATCTCCCGGCACATTTAAAGCCCTGATACCATCTCCATCAATGCTACCAATCAGAATCAAATCACTGCTTTGCGACCATTTTTTATAAAAAATGGCCACATTTCCCCAAGGCACATAAATCGTAATATCCCCGGGAGCAGGCGCACATCCCCGTTTCACTCCTTCTATTGACAGTTTAGGTAATGGATAAAATATTTTCTCGGTATTATTATAATCGTTGAGTGTCACTTCCAACGGCAAACGGGAAACAAAATCCTGTGCTGCCGCATTATCAGCCATGGTTGCAGTTACAACACGCTGCCCTACTGTTATTTTTATTTTCATACTTTCTGTATTAGGTTCTTCATCTCTATTATTTATCTCTGTTCTTCCTGTCTCCGGATACTCTGTATTATCAGGATGCTCGCTACATGCTATCCAAACGGAAGCCAGCAAAATGACAAAAGAATATATCGAAAATCGTTTCAAGCTGATTATTAATAGCCAAATCTTTCTATTTACATTCATGCTCTTATTTATTTACTTGATTACACAACCATTACTCTGAAGTTTAAAAGTCATATTTCCGTGTACACAAATCATACACAAAATCCGGGTTATCAAAGTCACCGACAACAGGTTTTCCTGTATCACAAGCAGCGAGTAACTCCATATCTTCATCCGACAATCTAAAATCCAACGAATTGAAATTTTCTTCTATTCGGTTTTTATGTACTGATTTAGGAATAACGATAATCCCTCGTTGTGTCAACCAGCGTAACTCAACTTGAGCAACAGTCTTATTATATTTTCCAGCCATTCAGCAGGGTCTTCCACCTGAAAAACACCAAATCCCAGAAGAGGTATTCTTTCTCCATTGTTTAATGTTGCATATTCCATAAAACAATTCATTTATTTGCATACTGCAAAGTTCTGGAAAAAGGAGAAGAATCCCTGTAGACATATTACGGGTATGACAACCCCAATTACTGATTCTTTTATTGAGAGCTACTCATTATATATGGCATCCGGACGCCATCTCATAAACCATAAATACATCATACAAATTCAGTATACAAATTACAGAATTCATGACCCCAATTACAGATTCATCATTCCCCTCGTATGAAAATCAGACATTTATCTGTATCTTTGTTACCGATTCAAAACACCAAAAGCCATGGATAAAGTTATAAAACTAGAGAATGTCAATCAGTATAACGAATTGTACGGACTGGAAACACTGCATCCCTTGGTCAGTGTCGTCGATTTGACCAAAGCAACCCAATCAGTCAATCATATCCAAATGAATTATGGTCTTTATGCGCTTTTTCTTAAAGAAGAGAAAAGCTGTGACATAAAATACGGTCGCCAGTATTATGATTACCAGGAGGGAACTATCGTCTGTTTCGGCCCCGGTCAGACAGCCAGTGTCAGCACTTTTGAAGATGAAATCAGTCCGGCGGTCTATGGCATCATTTTCCACCCGGACCTGATACGTGGTACCTCACTGGGAAAAGAAATAAAGAAATATACCTTCTTCTCTTATGCCGTAAATGAGGCCTTGCATCTTTCGGAGCAGGAAAAGGAAATAGTGAAGGATTGTCTGAAGAAAATCAGCATCGAGCTTGAACATGGCATTGATAAACATAGCAAAGCATTAATCGCTATGAATATCGAACTGTTACTGAACTATTGTATGCGTTTTTATGAACGACAATTTATCACCCGGAACAGTGCCAACAAAGATGCGCTTACAAAATTCGAACAATTGTTGGATGAGTATTTCCAAAGTAAATTACCTATACAGGAGGGCTTACCCTCGGTGAAATATTTTGCTGATAAAGTCTATCTCTCTCCCAATTATTTCGGTGATATGGTGAAAAAGGAAACAGGGAAAACTCCACAAGAACATATTCAGTCTAAGGTGATCGAATTGGCCAAAGAGCGCATTGCTGATACAGAGGAAACTGTGAGCCAGATAGCCTATAGCCTGGGATTCCAATATCCGCAACACCTTTGCAGACTATTCAAAAAGCGTGTCGGTTGCACGCCCAATGAATACAGAAGTCAGGCTTTAGCTTAAAGATTAGTACCCTTATTGAAGGGGAACTGTAATATGGGTAAATTAATCCGTAATTCATATACAAACAGATTTCAAATCCTGCAGTATCTTTGCGGTGTCATAAAGAAATAAGTAAAAACATTATTTAGAAAAACTGTTTGATATGTATTTAGAAAATATTTATTCTCCTGCAGATGTTAAGAAACTGTCGGAAAAAGAGCTAAACGAGTTAGGTGGAGAAATCCGTGCAGCACTCCTGCAAAAATTAAGTGAACATGGCGGGCATTTCGGACCTAATTTCGGAATGGTGGAAGCAACGATTGCTTTACACTATGTATTCAATTCACCCAAAGACAAAATTGTATTTGACGTATCGCACCAGAGTTATGTACACAAGATGCTGACCGGTCGTAAAGATGCGTTCCTTCATCCGGAAAAATACGACAATGTATCAGGTTATACCGAACCGCAAGAAAGTGAACATGACTTCTTCATCATCGGACATACTTCTACTTCTGTCAGCCTGGCCAGCGGATTGGCAAAGGGACGCGACCTTACAGGCGGCAATGAAAATATCATAGCCGTCATAGGGGATGGTTCTTTAAGCGGAGGTGAAGCTTTCGAGGGATTGGATTATGTAGCAGAACTTGGTACTAACATGATTATTATCGTTAATGACAACCAGATGTCTATTGCCGAGAACCACGGAGGATTGTACAAGAATCTGAAAGAATTACGTGACAGTAACGGTCAGTGCGAATGCAACTTCTTCAAGGCAATGGGACTGGATTATATGTATGTAAATGATGGTAATAACGTACAGGCATTGATTGAAGCTTTCTCTAAAGTGAAAGATATTCAGCATCCGATAGTAGTACACATCAATACATTAAAAGGTAAGGGTTATGCACGTGCCGAGCAAGATAAAGAGACTTACCACTGGCGTACTCCATTCAATGTAGAAACCGGAGAAGCAAAAGTGAGTGATGAAGAAGAAGATTACAGCGAGGTAACCGCCCAATACCTGCTGAAAAAGATGAAGGAGGACCCGCGTGTGGTAACAATCACTTCTGGTACTCCCACCGTTCTGGGATTTACTCCGGACCGTCGTCAGGAAGCAGGCAAGCAATTCGTAGATGTAGGCATTGCCGAGGAACACGCAGTAGCTCTTGCTTCGGGTATCGCAGCCAATGGTGGGAAACCCGTTTACGGAGTATATAGTACATTCATCCAACGCTCCTACGATCAACTTTCACAAGACCTTTGTATCAATAACAATCCGGCTGTTTTGTTGGTCTTCTGGGGTACGTTATCCGGAATGAATGATGTGACTCATCTCTGTTTCTTCGATATTCCGCTTATCAGCAATATTCCTAATATGGTTTATCTGGCTCCGACTTGTAAGGAAGAATATATTGCCATGCTGGAATGGAGTATCCGTCAGAATGAACACCCGGTTGCTATCCGCGTGCCGGCAACAGATGTAATCAGTAGCGGAGAACCGGTAGATTCCGATTACAGCATTCTCAATCGTTACAAAGTTACTCATCGCGGTTCGAAAGTGGCCATTGTGGCTTTGGGTTCATTCTATGGATTAGGACAGTCGGTTGCATCACTTCTGAAAGAAAAAGCCAATATCGACGCAACACTCATCAACCCGCGTTACATCACCGGTGTAGACAACAGACTGATGGATGAACTGAAAGCAGATCACGAGTTAGTGATAACATTGGAAGACGGTGTATTGGATGGCGGTTTCGGCGAAAAAATTACCCGCTACTATGGTGCTACAGACATGAAAGTCCTGAACTATGGAGCTAAAAAGGAATTTGTAGATCGTTTTGATTTACAGGAGTTTCTCCGTGCCAATCACTTGACAGATGAGCAGATTGTAGAAGATATCACAGCACTTATCGGTTAAAATCAAACCCATTCACTATATATTCAACAGGTTGATGTATATTGTCGGTTAAGACAATTACATCAACCTATTTCATTTCAATATGAAGTAACAATCCTTTCCGATAATTCAATGGAGTTTGTAATGCATTCCTTTTGAAGAACTTACAAAAAGCTGCCGCATCACTAAACCCTAACTTGGAAGCAATCTCCCCAACCGTAGATTTTGTAGAACTCAACAAGGTACGTGCTTCCATAACCAACAGTTCGTTTATAATACTATTGATAGTCTTACCTGTTCCAGCACGTACAATACGGGCCAGGTACTGCTCACTGATAGCCAGTTTATCCGCATAAAAGCTCACAAAATGTTCTTCCCTGAAATTCCGGGTAACCAATGCATGAAACTCCTGTAAAACGTGGTCTTTACGGCTGACCTCTTTTTTAATAATTGTCTTTCGGGAAAGAAAATCAGCTATATCAAGAAATAAAGCATTGCACGCTGCCTGTATGCGCCGGAAAAGAAAATGATGTTCAATATTCAGCAGGCGCATCAACACTTCCAGTTCCTTACGGATGATTTGGGCTTCGTACTCTGTCAACTGTATCGTATATTGTTTATTCTGCCTCATTGTCGCCAATAAGATGGCCGTTATTTGTGTCAAATAAGAATCGTCTGTCCGCATGGATTCGGAAAGGGCAAGAGTAATAAACTGAATATCACGGCTTGAGTAAAGATGCTCCGTGAGATAATTTGCTCCATGAATAAGCAGCATATTCGGCTCTATCGCAATAAACTCTCCATTCAGCAGAATCTCCGAACGACCTTCAAGAACGAATATCATATAAAGTTCCCGATTGAAATAACATTCATTTGCCGGATAACTTCTGTCTTTATATTCACTCCTAAAACAGACTACCTCCTCTTTATAATGAGGAAGTTCCGGATGCTCCTTCAACAGCTGCGTATTATCAAATATACGAGATTTTACCATTTACATCTTCTTTTTATGACGTAAAAATACGATTTGTTTCGGATATGACAAAAAGTGTACGGAATTAGATAATCTGTTTCAGAGTAAAAAACGAGACCTTTGCATATCCTTTTCAATGCATGAAAGGAAAATAAATAAAGGAGGTCAAAAAGGTATGGAAATGAAAGATGTTTTCAAGAGGTATTTAGTATTTGTTATCGGACTCTATTTTTTAGCGGCAGGCATTGTATTGATTATACGCTCGGCACTAGGAACTACTCCCATATCGAGCATCAATTATGTATTAAGCTTGAATAGTCCTTTGTCATTGGGTACTTGCACCTTCATCATCAATATGGTTCTTATCCTGGGACAATTCTGGTTAATCCGGAAGAACAGAACCCGGCAGGATATTATTGAAATTCTTCTTCAAATGCCGTTCTCTTTTATCTTTTCGGCATTCATTGATTTTAATATGATGCTGACAAGCGAACTGCATCCCGCCAATTATGGCATGTCAATCGCTTTATTACTTACAGGATGCATGGTGCAATCTATCGGAGTAGTTCTCGAACTTAAACCGAGAGTAGCCATGATGAGTGCAGAAGCATTCGTGAAATATGCGTCCCGCCATTATAACAAGGAGTTCGGAAAGTTCAAAGTCTATTTTGATATTACTTTGGTTACAATGGCCGTAATTCTCTCCCTCTTACTGACACAAGGTATTCAAGGAGTACGTGAGGGGTCACTCATTGCAGCCTGCATAACCGGATATATCGTGAGTTTCCTGAATCAAAAGATAATGACGAGAAAGACCCTCCATAAATTATTACCAGTCTGGAAGTAAATCCTGCGTCAGTTTTAAATAAACACCTTATAAAAAGGTCGCTTCTTTGAAAAGATATTGATTCTTTCAAAGAAGCGACTTTTTATTTCAGATATAATTATACTTTGTATTTACTTCTTCTGCTTATCTATTTCTTTCAGAAGTTCATCGACAGCCACTTTTAATTGGGTATCCTCTCCCTTAACAACCGTCTCCGGATCATTGGCGACCTTCACATCCGGTTCCAACTGGGTATTTTCCAAATAACTGCCATCAGGCAAACGATAGCCGACAATAGGAATACCAAAGACGAGTGAAGGATCTTGTAAAGTTTCCCAAGACACGCTCGTCATTGTACCCGGAACAGGCATACCGACAAGTTTTCCTATATTTTGATGTTTATATACCCATGGAGTTCCATGTGCATTCGAATAGTTAGCTTCACATTGCAGCATAATAGACGGCTTGTTCCAACGACGGCTTGGCATGTCACACGCTTCGCGTCCACGGACTACTTGAGTGAAGTATTTCTGACCACTGAACAGTATTTCAATATCTTCGTGCAAACGACCACCACCGTTGAACCGGGTATCAATCACAATTCCATCACAGTTGTTATATTTTCCCAGAATATCCGAGTAAACGGTACGGAAACTGTCATCTCCCATGGATTGAATATGAACATATCCCAAACGTCCTTTCGACCATTTCTCAACATCTGCCGCCCGCTGTTTCACCCAACGTTTGTATAACAACCCATTCAGCTGGCCGCTCGTAACCGGCATCACAACTTCTTCCCAACGTTCTTTATTTTGCGGATTGTAGATTGAAATCAAGGTCTTCTTCCCTGCTTTATTATTCAACAGACAAGTGATGTCATGATCGGGAGTTATTTCCTCACCGTTAATCTTTTCAATGATACATCCCGCTTTTACTTTGGTACGCGAATGGTCGAACGGACCTTTCTCGATAATTTCGGCAATCTGCATCCCTTTTCCCTGATAATCCCAGTCGAACAGAAGTCCCAGATTGGAAGTAACATCACCTTTACCTTTGGGAGAATAGCGTCCTCCGGTATGTGAAACATTCAACTCGCCCAACCATTCACTCAACAGTTCTGCAAAGTCATAATTGTTATCAATGTGAGGCAGGAACTTGCGATAAGCATTAGTCATGGCATCCCAGTTTACCCCGTGCATATTGACATTATAAAAACGTTTCTGATGTTGTTTGTACACATGGTCAAACATCGCTTCACGTTCAGCTGCCAAATCCATTTTCATTTCAGCCTGATAACTGATTGATTTCAAAGCATCCGACTTGGCATCCATCTTTTGCATATTACGGCTTCCCAACAAGAAAATATCTCCTTTTTTATCCAGCATCAGCGATGCCCATCCGGTATTGAGTTTATGCAGACGTTTTGTCTCTTTCCCACGGAGATTCATTTTCCAAAGGTCATATCCATCTTCGAAAGCAGAGAAATAGTAGAGATCCTCCCCATCTTTGGATAGTATGGCACTGCCTAAGTCAGAAGAGTTGGGAGTCAGACGTACGATACGGTCTTCAATACCGTTAAGCTCGACTACTATATCTTTCTGGTCTACTTTTTCCTCATCCGCCTTCTCCTTATCACCGTCTTTCTTCTTGTTATCATCTTTCTCCTTTGCTTTCTTTTGTTCCTTTTCAAGTTCCTTGAGCAATTCGAAATCTTCCTTACTCAAACGATAACGATCATAAGCATCCTGATTGAGAAATACCAACATAACATCCTGTTGCGATCCCCAGGAAGCATGCGCACGCATACCATAACGTTCGGTCTGGAAAAGAATGGCATTTCCATCGAGTACCCAACGCGGAGAACCGCTGATATATCCGCTATTAGTCAGATTGGTTATCGCTCCTCCCTGTGCACTGACAATACCTATATCCGAATAAGGATCGTGACGGTTGCCGATAAATTCAAGAGTAAACCATTTACCATCCGGTGACCATTCGTAGTCAAATCCACCTCCGGTGTTATACCATGTAGAACCATCCGTCACCTGACGTACTTTCTTCGTTTTCAAATCGAGTACCATCAAACGGTTGCGGTCTTCGATAAAAGCCAGCTCTTTACCATCCGGCGAATATTGCGGATAGGCGCGTTCTACCGTTTTGGACGGTAATAAAACTTCCTCCTCAATAAGAGTGGCATTAGGGAAATTAGGATCTTCCTTACGGCTTATTTTTGCAGTGTAAAGTTGCCAATTACCGGTGCGTTCACTGGCATAAACCAGTGTCCGGTTGTCCGGAGCAAAAAAGACGGCAGCTTCTTTCGCGGGAGTATTTGTAATTTGCTTGGTTGTAGCATAGTCAGTTGAAGTTACAAAAACGTCACCACGTACAATAAAAGCAACCTGTTTGCCATCCGGAGATACGGAAGCGGAAGTGGCTCCCTGTGAGAATTTAAGTGCAGCAACCTGCTCTTCATCGTCACGGACAAGCTCTACTTTTACTTTTTCCGGACGGGCACCGGGTTTCTGGGTATAAAGTTCACCGTCATAGGCATAACACAAAGTTCCTTTATCGCTGACAGACAAGAAACGTACCGGATGAGTCTTAAAAGTAGTGACAGCCTTTACTTCTTGTGGAGTATTCAATGGGAAAGTATACACATTAAAAGAACCTCCATTACGTTCACTCAAAAAATAGACTGTATTACCATCAGGTGCATATACAGGATTACGGTCCTCCCCTCCCCGGTTTGTCAGGTTCGTATGTTTTCCGGTTTGGGTATTGTATAACCAAATATCTCTCGTAATGGATGAAGTGTGATGTTTTCTCCATTCATCCTCAAAACCTTTGCGGTCCTGATAAAGAAAGTTCTTTCCTGCTTTATCAAAACAAACGAGTTCGGCGGGAGTTGCCAATACTTGTTCGGTGCGTCCTCCGTCTACAGAAACTTTGTATAATTCTGTCATTGCTCCCGTAGGAAACAAAGCACTGTTTGCAGGATCTTGTATGGAAGCGGAGAAAAGGACATACTTTCCATCCGGTGTAAAAGCCGAGGGAATTTCCGATGCGGAATGGTAAGTCAGTCTCCGGGCAACACCTCCGTCGGCAGGCATGATGAACAGGTCGAAATTTCCATTCCGGTCACTGGCAAATGCGATTTGTTTTCCGTCGGGAGACCAGACGGGATTGGCTTCATAAGAGGCTTGTGTGGTAAGTTGAACGGCAGTTCCTCCTTGTGCGGGAACTTTATAAATATCTCCTTTATAACAGAAGACAATCTCGGTCCCATCCGGTGAAATACGTGCATCACGCATCCACAAAGGAGTAATTGCATAGCTGGATAATGCTGATAATACCAGTGCTAACGAAGTTATTAGTTTCTTCATATCAATTTATTATATATTTATTCTGAAAAATCAGTTTGAATTAGTTTTCCCGTGTAATTATAGAATGCTTTGTCACCAAAATCTTTGAAAAAGAAGGCGTATTTATCCACTCCCGTACAATGACAAACGCCAATTTGCCGGGGAAGGTATTCCTGCAAATAATCTGCAATGATCTGATATTTTTGTTTTTCCGCATTATGAATGTGAAAACCTCCGAGAAGTAACTTGCAGGGAGATTCAGGAAATGCAGCCCGAACAGTACGCAAGATATTGGTGATCCCCCGGTGAGAACAGGCGCTCAACACAGAAACTCCTTCCGGTTCCACTAACACCATTGCCAATTCATCCTGAAAGGTATCCGGTATTTTGCAACCATCTTCTTTCTGAACCCAGAAGCGTTCAAAATGGGTATCCTCCTGATTGATAATATCAATAGATGGAAAAAGAAAGACTCCGGGAAGCAGTTCGGTCTGCTCTGTGATAAAGCGGAAACGGGAAAGATCAAGATTTTGCGTATGCTTCATTCCATTCTCGCGTTCATCCTTGAATTTAGGAGAAAAGATTTCACGTTTACAGACAACGGTTGCCTGTGTATTCAATTCCAGAAAATAACGCAGTCCCCCCGTATGGTCACTGTGACCGTGGGATAATATTAAATAATCAACTTTTTGTAAATCAATGTGCAACAGACGGGCATTACGGATAAACAAGTCAGATGCTCCCGTATCGAAAAGAATTCTATTCCCTTGGATCTCAATATAGAGAGAAAGACCATGCTCGGCCTGCAATTTACGTCCATAGACACAATTCTCCACAAGAGTCGTTATTTTATAGCTCATGACATTTAGTTATCAAACAAATAATGTAAAATAAAAAGTTCTGCCACAAAATTATAATAATTCTGTGGCAGAACAAGCAATCTAATCAATTAAAATTCTTGACTTTTCAATCTTTCTGATTGAATCCTTATTTTTATCCTTCAAAAGGTTATACCATTTTTCCCATCTTGTAAGCTTCCTGCATATAGGGAGTATCCTTAATTTCCCCTACCTTCCATGCACCAATTCCATAAACCGTTCCCTTTTCCTGCGGTCCTTCCAGGCAATCGAGGAAGCCACGGAAACCATCAATGGTACGTTCCATCATTGCTTTATTATTTTCCGCAGCCGCAATAATGAAATAAAATTCCTTATTGGTTATTTCCGTATAGCGTGCACAGCAGCGGTCGATCATAATCTTCATCTGTCCGCACATGGTATAAAAATAGACCGGAGTTGCCATCACAATCACATCTGCAGCAATCATCTTCTCTACAATTTCCGCTGCATCATCCTTCTGCGGACAAGGTTTGCCGTACATACTGCAAACACTGCATCCCGTACAAGGATGAACTGTTTTGTCTTTCAGGAAAATCTTCTCCACTTCATTACCTGCTTCGAGAGCACCTTTCATAAATTCATCACATAATAAATCAGAATTACCACCTTTACGTGGACTGGATGAAATTATCAAAACCTTTTTAGCCATAACTTTACTTTATTACTTTTTATTTTCAGAATTCTTTCTATCAACGATTCACTTTGCAAAAGTAGAGAAATAAAAGCAGATCGAATGTAGACAAATTACAGAGAAAGATACCTAAATTACAGATTCCATGTTTTACTGGTAATTTTACCCAATCTCTTGTACATAGTAAGCCGGCTTTTCGGGATAAGTCTTTACCATTTGGAACTCTTGTTTTATCAGTTCTTCCATTTTTGCTATTTGCTGTTTCATACCTATTTTTGTTTCCACTTGGGTATTGCTATGCCCCACAAATGCTATAAGCAATATCATTAAAGACAGTGCTTTCAAATTAGTCATAGGTTTCTGTACTTTCATGCTATCAGGTTATTTGATATATTTTACCTCCGCTGTGTTACTATCACAAAGAAAACAGTCGGTCAATACGGTGTCGTCGGGAAGTATGATATATTCCACATTTTCAGGAGCGAACAACTTAAATACAAATTGTTTTTTCCAGATGCCGATTAAGACCAAATCGTTATCATTCGGTATTTCTATTTCATGCTTCTGACAATACCATGACACTCTGTCATAATAATATACTATTCTGTGTTTTATTTTAGATAATCTCTGCTTAAACTCATCCGTACCATATATATAACCCATATAAGCATCTGTAACAAGTATGGTATTAGGATATATCGGTTTAGGGAATCCTTCTGCCTTCCGGCGTAAAAAGTCTTTCTCCCTGTAAGGATCGAAAGTGTCCCCTTGAGGTAACGGACGATTTTTATCCATGTAGAGAACATAAAACGACCACCAGCCGGAATCATATTGTCCTAGGACAGATAAAACGATTCCAGTATAGGGATGTGCGAATCCCAACATGCCTACAGAATAACCCGGCACTACTTTTGAAAAAGGAGTGGTACAACGGTGGAAAAACAAATGTCGGGGGAAAGTGATAGTTCCGTTCATCCTATCCAATACAAAACGTCGAGAAGGAGGAAATAACCCATATAGAAACATGACGAACATTACAATTGTCATTCCGGGTATAGGGGAGAAATATGTATCACCGTAAAGGTTATCCATGTCTGCATAAATAGCCCATGCAAGGGCAAAGGCCGGAACTCCTCCAACAATTATTAAAGTTTTCCTTATTAGAAATCCCAAGTCGAAAATCAAAAATTCATCATCTACCCTTTCTATTTTCATATCTCGGACAATTTCGTTGGTTAATACAGTGGGAAATGGGTATATGATATGCTCCATTAGACGCTGCTTACCTTGAAGAATGGCTAGTGCTATCAATGTGCAAATAACTATTAATCCTATTATTAGGATGAATGTCATTCCGGATGCAAGAAGTAACAATAACTTGCCCCATAAAAAATTGAAGATCCATAATTTGCCATAGGATAACTCCTTAAGATACGCCATGCTATAAAATCCTAATGCTCCTATTGCTATGCCGCTTATAATCATAATTATTCCTGCAATTATCCTCATTGTGGACAGGCGGTTTCTATCTATTTCCATATTCATTATTATAATTAGAAATTCCAAACGCTTTTACTATCCGGAGATATAAATACTTGTTCTAATTTAGTCTTTGCTTCGTTATAAAGAAGCCTTCTTGAATCTAAAGGTACATTCATCTCTTCCATATAGGGATTTCTTTCTCAATTTCAACATGTTCCTGCTCCTTCTTATTCCTGTATTTCTCAAATTCCGGCATGTCCGGCAATTCCTCTTCCTCCATGTATACTTGTATGAAGCGGGCAAAGCGCTTAGCAGCATCTATACCGCCAGCAATGCCCAAGGGGATTCCGCCCAGTGAACGGCGTGGATTGGCGATTACTATTTCCTCTTCACCCTTGCCGCTGAGAGTCTTCGCATGATAATTGCCAAAAAGTGTGATCACTGCCTGGTCATAAGGTATTGTCTCCTTTTTCTGAAATATAAATCGGGCAGGTATAGTTATAGTTTTGGAAACGCGATCAAAAACGATCCGCCGCCAAGGGTTAAGAATTTGACAGATTGCCATCCATAACATAGCTACATCAGCTTCAAGGAATAATAACGCATTTACAAAACCTTCGGTCGAAAGTTTTGAAGGAGTGGCATCTGCAAAATAGACCAGGGCTAAAAAGATAATAAAAAGGAGCAAAAATAGAAAAATCCTCGCCAATACGTAATCATTATCAATGACAATCTGTTTGTCATCAATCCGGTTAAATTCATATTTTTCACCAGTTGAGGATTTCCAATGATCCGGCAAAGCTATCAATTTTAATTTTCCGTCATTTTTCAGAGGTATTTTGGGGTACATGTTCCAAACAGCTTTTAACCCAATGTATACACACAAGAAAAATCCACCATTAATAGTTATCAATCCAAGCATCACTTTTAGGCATGTTATTATGAAAAATAAATCTACTTATTCTATTCTGTAGACATGATTTTATAATTTGAAATGTTTGTTCTCTCATTACTTTTCAGTCTCTTTCCGTAGTTTGTTTATTCTTATTTCCTTTTGTATCTGCTTGAAAGTTTCAAATTCAGGATGATTTGATAAATCGTCTTCAGTCATATAAGCTTGAATCAAACGAGCAAAACAATACCCGTTTGTGCGGCCGGCAAACTGCAAAGAAACTTCACCAACAAGATGCTGGTAATTGGCTATGACTACGCCATCAATTCCTCGGAGAGCATCCTGCCCAAAGGAAATCACCGCTTTTTGAAATGGTATCGTTTCTTCTTTATGGATTAGCCAACGGCGAGGAATAGTGATTGTCTTCTTTTCCCGGTCAAAGACAATTGTTCTTCGGGGGGATAAGAATTTAAATATTCCCGACAATATTAAAACGCAATTAATCAAAATAATCGTGTAGTTTTCAGCAAAACTATTATTTCCTCCTTGAAAAGGATATATGCCTAATAAAGGCAATATAATCACGATAAGAAGGAAAAATATTGGTGCTCCTCTCCTTGTAGAATCGGTGGCATCTATTACGATTCTCTTTTCGTCGAACTGTATAAATACATCAATGTATTTATACACCCATTTGTCTCGGAAATCAAAATAACTATACCTCCAAAGTTTATCATTATTTGTGAGAGGAATTTTTGGGAAAACTTTAGGAGTTACTTTGTAAAATATCAGAACTAACCAAAAACAAAATCCCAATATTGCAATACATACTGATAAAGTCAAGTTAGTTATTGTTGCTATCTCACAGATAAAGCAAGCCGCAAAAAATGAGCCACAAAATGATAGACTTGCAAACAAGGCAAAGAAGCATCCAATAATTTTCCATTTCTTCGTATCACGTTGTACTGCTTCATTTAACGCTTGAATCTCCTCAGTCCAACGTTGATTTTCATTTTTATATTGTTTATGGCTTTTCATTGTATTTCTTTCTTTATTTCATAAATTTCCAATTCTTCTTTTTTTGCTTTAGGAGATGTATATAATTTACCATCTTTACCAACTTGTATGCTGTTTCTGGTTTCATATCACTTTGATTTATAGTTCTGTATTCCCATATCTCTTGCTGTATCATTCTACATTCACATACTTTTCATATTCAGGACCATCATAGGGAGGAACGGGAGAGCCAATGACACGAGAGTTGGTTCCAATATAAAAATGTTTAATATCAGTACCATCATCCGATTTTCCAATCTCATAAGTATAGTATTCTTCTTTGCGGTGAATAGGAGCTTTCGTATAGTCCCACTTATCAAGATGACAAAAATAAAGTAGCGGGAACGGATCATTATCGAACTCCAAACTCGTTTTTTTTAAGAACTCATCAATATGCATCCCTCTACCCAAAACAGCACCACCTACAATGATTTTACCTGTGAAATAGTGACGAGGACCACGGTTTCTTAGCCATTTTATATTGTCTTCACTGATAACTCCACGCAAATCTATATTCCAATTGATAAGTATCCCGTTAATAGGAGCACTGTTTTTTCCACTTTTATCCAATGAAGTCATCCGAAGCCCTATAGAGTCCCAAATATAAATTCCGGGCTCTGCAAGGCGTTCGTATTGTCCAAATATCTCGCACAGCTCACCGATTGTCATTCCCGGCATAAACGATTTGCCATTGTAGGTCATGGTGGTATCCGTAAAAATAAACAAGTGCTTGGTGTTTACCCCTTCCTTCTCGTAATCAATAGGCGGTTGGGGTTTAGCAACGGCTTTGTTTTCTTCTAAAAACCGGTCGACTTTACCTATCAGGTTATCAATTCCATTCAATAACTTATCATTGGTAGAAGCACAACTGTTGCACGAAGACAGCATGAATATACAACCAATGCCGAACAATATTATTATAGACTTCATCTTTTTCTGTTTGTATAAATAATTGAAATTCCCATCTCCAATTATTATATCCTTGATAATAATCTAACGCTATTATAAAGATATCAGGTTATTTGATATATTTTATCTCCGCTGTGTTGCCATCGCAAAGAAAACAGTCGGTCAATACGGTGTCGTCGTGAAGTATGATATATTCCACATTTTCAGGAGCGAACAACTTAAATACAAATTGTTTTTTCCAGATGCCGATTAAGACCAAATCGTTAGGGTTGCCATATTTTATCTCTTTCTTCTGACAAAACCATGAAACTCTTGTATAACAATGTATTATTCCGAGTTTCATCTTGGATAATCTCTGCTTAAATTCATCCGTACCATATATATAACCCATATAAGCGTCAGTTACAAGCGATGTACTGGGATATATTGGTTTAGGGAATCCTTCTGCCTTTCGGCGCAGAAAGTCTTTCTCCCTGTAAGGATGGAAAGCATCCCCTTGAGGTAACGGACGATTCTTATCCATATAGAGGACATAAAATGACCACCACCCGGAATCATACGCCCCAAGGACAGGAATGACAATTCCACTGTACGGATGGGCAAAACCTAAGTTGCCGTTAGAATACCCCGGAATTACTTTTGAAAAAGGAATGGTATAACGGGAAAAAAACAAATGGTGGGGAAAAGTTACAGTACCCTTCATTCTGTCTAGTACAAAACGGTGGGAAGGAGTAAGTAATCCATTTAAAAGCATAAAAAAAGAAGCTACTATTCCTCCACTCATGGGAGGCCAGTAAAGTTTACTAAACGGATCATTCATTTCTATACAAATGACGATTATTCCTACGCATGAAAGAATACCCCCGATGACTATCAAAGTACTCCGGATTAAGGAACTCGGATTGAAAATAAGAAATTCATCATCAGCTCTTTCTACATTCATGCTATCGGCAAGCTCAGTCGTTAATACAATTGGAAAGGGATGTATAATATGCTCCATCATTCTGCTTTTCCCCATCCATATTTTTGTTGCAATTAATACACCTACCAAAATCAGTCCTATCGACATCAAAAATATCATTCCGGATACAAAAAGTATCAATAGCTTACCCCATATATACTCAAAAAACCATAGCTCCTCATAACGCCAATTTATAAAATGCCACATTCCATAACAACAAACCCCAAATACCGGAAATCCACATAGCAATGCCATGATTCCGGCTATAATTCTGATTGTAGAGGGGCGATTTCTATCTGTTTCCATTTCCATAACTGTTTCTATTTTTAAAAATTCCACACATCTTTACTGTCTGGAGATATAAATACTTGTTCTAATACAGTCTTTGCTTCGTGATAAAGAATCCTTCTTGCATCTAAAGGTACATTTATCTCTTCCATATAGGGACTTCTTTCTCAATTTCAGCGTGTTCCTGCTCCTCCTTATTCCTGTATTTCTCAAATTCCGGCATGTCCGGTAATTCCTCTTCCTCCATGTATACTTGTATGAAGCGGGCAAAGCGTAATGCAGCATCCATACCCCCATATATATTTAAAGTGATTCCACCCAAAAAACGGGACGGATTGGCTATTACAATCTGCTCTTCACCCTTACCACTAAATGACTTCGCTTCTGAATTAAAAGACATGGTAACCACCGCTTGTTCATAAGGAATAGTCTCTTTCCTCTGAAAGCGAAATCGGGCAGGAATAGTTATCGTTTTAGTAGTACGGTCAAAAACTACTTTACGCCATGGTTTGAGGCAAATACCTATCATACCTAATAACATAGCAACATCCAGTTGAAGAAGAAGTAAGGCTCTTGAGTAGCCTTCTGGCACAACATTCTGAGGAGTAATTTTACCATAACCCACCAAATATATGAATAGGATAAAAGGCACAAGAAAACAAAGAACTCTTTCATAAATACCATCATTGACGATAATAATCTGTTTATCATCAATCCTCTTGAATGAATGTTCTCCAACAGAAGGTATTAAATATTCCGGCAAAGGTATGTCTTTTAAACTACCGTCATTCTTTAATGATATATTGAGAAACAATTTCCAAATAATATATAACACAATCATTCCGGAAAGACAAGCGCCACCCGTAATCGTAATTAAGCCGAGTGAAATATTGGTGAAGGTTACTGTATTATTACCCTTATTTAGTATTACCATCAAAACCGGAACCCAACCCGTGATCGAAGCTACTGCAAATATTGATATCCAACATATCCTTACATGCCACTTTTCTCTTTTCCTTTCGGCTTCTCTACGCTTGACAGCTTCTATAATTTCACGACGCCATTGCTTGTTACTCTTTTTTTTCTGTTCCTTCATTTCATCTGTTTCCTTGTCATATTATAATTTTATTTAAATGGCAAATCCATATTTTCTATTAAAATTCCCGGAATGCCTCAAAAAAAAGAATACCGAGGTTCGTCCATAAGGAGTGCCATTATTATGAATTCGGTTATATTCCACATTATTACCATGATGACACAATATATATATTTCCAACGGATTTCTCTTAACTCTTTTGAACGGATTTTCTCAACTCTTTTTTTAAAATCATGATATGATTTTTTCAATTTCTGTCTTCTCGCTCGTTCCAGCATCTTCCTGTCGGATTCCAGCACCTTCCTGTATTGTTCCATCGATCTCCTGTATCCGGCGGCACAGTTCTCATAGGTGGCAAGCACAAAAAGCCCAGTCATGGGTGAGATGATGAGGCTATGGAGCCCGATCCACAAGTTTCCGATTTTGATAATCACGAATATCGTGAAGATTATCGTAACAATAATGGTCATTCTGTCTAAGAACTTGTCAAATCCCTTCATATCCCGATTAAATATTTACTTCCCATAACCTATTTTATTTTCAATCGCTTTCTATTTTCTTTCTTCTTCTCATTCTCTTTCACTACCTGCAGCATTTCATTGATTAAATCCTCTCCATTGCGTGTATCAAAATACTTTGTCTTTTCCACCCTTTCTACAATATTTCCCTGTTTGTCATATTTAAAAAGTACAATACCTTTGGATGTATCCGAAAGATAAACACATCTTACCTCTTTCCCATTCTTATAATAAGTGCTATCAATGAAATCGCTCCCGATACAATCAACGTGAATATCAAAACCATCCGACTTAAGTTCCGTGAAACTGCCTGTGAGCTTCATGTCAGCATCGAATCTAAATTCCTTCTTTCCGTTTTTTTCGACAATCGTCTTTTTGATATGACTGACAATACCATTCTTTATACTTTCTCTGATAAGAGTGTCTCCTGATATTTTCTCTATATTGCACACGATGTCATAGTCCCTGTCTGTACGGGGAATCCTTTTTTGGGCTTCTTCATAAGATAGTCCCCGAAAGAAGTAAGTGGTTCTCTTTTTCCCCGTGTCAAAATAGCATTGCACACTTTTTCTCAGATTACCACCTCCGTCGTATTCATTCTTTTCCTCATAGTCGTTGTCTTCAAGCAATACGTAGTCATTGTTTATGTTTCTGACGTATACCGGTTTGCGCTTGCGTTTGTCGTAATATTTCTGCAACGAATAATCAACGGTATCCCCTTGGGCATTCAATGTTAACGATTCCTCACTTTGGGGAGCGTATCTCATCATCTCAATATTGCCCGATGTCTTCGATTTTCTTTCTACGGTAAATTTTTCATTGTCCGTATACGTATAATAATCCGTACTCTTATTTTCAGTCACCTCCATTGTTTCAGCATCTTTTTCATACATACGAGATGTTCTGGTCCATTGCACCTCTGACAAACGATTCTTTTCATCGTACTTGTTTTCATAAGTCGTCACGGTTATGCGGTCATAAGTTTCCTCTTCCGAAACAGTTTTAGTTCCACAAGCATACAAAACGGCGACCAAAAGCAATAATTTTATTTTCATATACTTAATTTTAGGGCAGGATAGCGTCGGCAAATCAATAGATTTTTTCTTTAATAATTCCCTCTTGCAAATCCCGCATCGTTAATCGTTTATATTCTTGTTTTTTTCTCATGAACAGACCTTTTATGAAACCGGATATTTCATCTCCTTCTTCCGGGAAATAATCGTTAAAATGAAAATCATTCATTGTATCTCCCATTTAAAGGTTTTGTCAAAATAATCTCTGTATCGGGTAGAGCAGATAGGTCTGGGAGTTACTCCACGCAGGACTTTCCTATAGACGTTTATTAACAATCATAGGAAATAGAAGCCTTTGCGACACGAGTAATTATACCATTACCGGCTAAAGATGATAAAAACAATGTGATTGATTCTTCTTCGTAGTTTATATGTGAGTCAAATATTAAATCCAGTTTCCCATCTCCATCTATGTCACCGGCAAATAAAAGACGCAGTACTGAATCATAAAACTTATCGATATTAAATAACTCCACTTCTTGTGAATTGTCTTTACAGAGAGTCATTTTATAATTACACCAATATGAATACTCTTTATTAGGTTCGTATTCTTCTTTATTTTCATCCGAAAGTTCTGCAAAAACACTGATAGTATACTTAGAAGAATTAAAGTTTATAACCATAGGCGTTTTAGGTGCAATATATCCCGTTCCTATAGGGATACTATCTACAATACCATTCTTTAAAGTAGGCATATTAATAAAGAACAGACTGTTTCTACCGCTTTTAATGTATTCACACTCCATCCCAAGGCATTCGTCTGTATAAGTGCTTACTGTATATTTTGCTCTATCTATACAATAATTCCCAGTAATAGTATCACGATAAAATTCTTTCCAACTGTTATTTATAATTTGGGATTCTTTACCTATCGTATATCTTCCTCCCGGAAGTAACATCTTAACACTATCAAGAGCGGTTTTCTTATCTATTGAGACATTATTCATACTATTCAGTGTATCAGACGCTATGTTTGTAACAATAGTATCGTTTGTGGGTGTTAAAGTGGATTTTCTGTTTGCTGCTCCAGAACAACTTAATAATAACACGAAAGTTATTAATGCGAAATAATTTCTATTCATTTTATCAATTTTTACAGTTATACATATCGGTTAATTAAATGATATTATTCAGAATAAACATATTTGTAATTATTAGGTGCTGAAGTAAATATATTATCTATTCCGTTTATACTATACGATCCATCGCCATAATAATCCCAATACACTCTTTTACTATCAATAAGTTTATAGCTGACCACTAAGGAGTCTTTATCAAATTTTATGAATAGGTCTTTTCCTTTGTAGAAGTCGATGTCGAGGAATTGATACTCAACGTCTATTTCGTAACGGATGCCGGGCATTGAATCCTCTTCATTCACAAAATAGGATTCTCCCAATAGGTCCAGTATTTCCCGGTAGGTCATCCCTGTCTTCAAACGGTTATTTATCAAATCGTCAATCATAAACTTTCTGGAATAATAATGACCGCCCCATTCGTCCCAACCTTTCCGGTTGAATGGAACACAACGATGATGTGTACATCCCATTTGCACGCAAACAAACAGGGATAACACAAATACAAAAACTGCTTTGCTTATCTTTTCATTTGACATTAATCCCTCACTTCATATAATGCGATTCCATGATTAATCACCAACTTATCAGATAATCATAAAGCCGGTAAACTTTGCCTGCTTTCCATTCACGGCCATTAGGAGTATAGATACTGGAGCCTTGTTTGTCGATATTCATAAACATATCCTTTTTCCCGTCAGTGAAAAAAGCGAAAGGAATTGCCGGCATTCTCACCAGACGTGCTGTTGTATGCTCCAAATCCAAACCGCTTTTCCGCAATTCTTCTTGTATTTCTATCATGTATGCTATTTTATCCTCCATAATATACCACCTTCCATGCAGTCGTTCTTGTACATTGTCATCAATAATAAGGCACATATCGCATATGTCATATTCATCTGCATCAGGACTTCTCAGTGTCATATCTCCTTTTTCATTCCGTTCAAACTCCACAATACCGGATAGTCTTTTTGTTCTCCGCAATCTCGTTTCACCGGCAACAAGGGGGAGCTGTTCTTCATCTTCCGTCAGGTATCTCTCCTCCCATTCTATATTCCCATTCGAATGAAACGTCACAATAACGGATTTTGTCACTTTTTCCCTCCATCTCGCTTCACCATAATACGTAATATTGGGGCACAGCTCTTTGTCTTCCATCAGTTCCGTAAACTTCATGCCTTTTTCCATTTGGCGAGCCATATATGCTGTGGTGCTAAGTCCGTCTTTGAAATTGCTCTTAAACTCTTCAAAGTCCCAGCAAGGAAGGCAAGCCTCCCGGTTGATTTCTACAGAATCTGTTATACCGGTTTCATCGATTACTTTACCGTTCGGAATACGATAATAGAAACTGGCTTCGATTTTACCCCATACATCACCCGAGTTTTCCAAAGCATCCAGATTATGTGCAGTAATAAGGAACGGTTTCACCCATTCCGGTGTATACATCTCTGCACTTTGAATATTAGACAAGCTGGATAGTTTTGGCGCTTCCTCTCCAAGCACGCAATAGTCCAGTTCGAAGACGAGCCAATCGTGATATTCTTTTTTCCATCGCCATAGTGTTACGTCCAGACGCGGCTTGTCGTTTTCCATGTTGACAAGCCCGTTTTCATTGCCTGCCGCCGCAATGACAAGTGTGTCTTTACTGCTGTTACTTTTGGCATATAACTGGATATATTCTTTCTTTGTTTCCCAGCGGTACAGTTTCCCGGGTCGTCCTTCAAAATCGGTTCCCTCCTCAAAATGTGGTTTTCCATATTTCTTTGTGGCTGCTTTCACCAACTTGGCGAAACCTTCTTCGTCTGTTTCCCTCTTGCCTTTTACCTGCACTAATTCGCCTTGTTCTGTTGTTACCATGCCGAGGTCTGTAAAGTCAAATCCCCGGAAAGTGGCTTCCGTTCTTTTACTGCCTCCCTTGTTTCTGTAAGCCACCAAAGGCGGAAACAGTTCATCCGTTTCCGTGTTGTAAAATTTAAGGGTATCTACTTTGTACCGCGCTTCAATCTTCTGCTGTGTGGTATCTAAGAGGGAAGACATCATAGCGGCTACGTTTAGGCCGTAGTCCGGATTGTCTAAGTTGAAAACCGGTTTCCCTACCTGTGCCTTTGTGCAACCAACCAAGCCGAAAAGACTTGTTACTCCCGTGATTATAACTGTCTTTAGTCTCATAACTGATATGTCAAATTAAAATTCCGTATTAATATTCATCTCCCTGATAATGTTTGCACTTAATTAAAATTTCCATCTCCAATTATTGTATCCTTGATAATAATCTAACGCTATCATAAAGATATCAGGTTATTTGATATATTTTACCTCCGCTGTGTTACTATCACAAAGAAAACAGTCGGTCAATACGGTGTCGTCG
>NZ_JADMOU010000030.1:0-72062 GCF_015558905.1 Bacteroides sp. D55t1_190419_B8 | reverse complement strand
TAAAATCAGCAAAAAAAAGGAATCCCGCATACAGATAGCAAACTTTAGCTATTACGTATGCGGGATTTAGTACAACGGGCCGTTGGTTTTAAACCAAAAATAGTGAATATAGAGTGTTGTATATCAACCTATTACAAAAAAGAATTCCGCATCGATAACCTGGAAATTTTTCTCAACATTCAAAATAGAATTTAAAACTTAAAAGGACGATTTATGCAGAATTTTTTATTACAAAGATTAAAAAAACTATGGTTAAATTAAGCTGCATCTGGAGAAATACACGCATATCCGATATAGACGGCGTATTTAATTATACAAAAGGAATATTATCCTTCTACTGCTTAACAATTTCCTCAATTCTCAATAACAGGTTAGGATTACTTGGACGAGCAACAGTGCCATAATCAACTATTTGTCCTTTTCTGTTTATCAAGATATAATATGGCAACCTATTAATTTTGAACTGTTTGGTAATCTTCTGATAATTCTCCAGTCCAATATAATCAGCAGCATAGACACATTCTATATCATGATTCTTCATCGAGTATTTATCTAAACACAATTCCCATTGCTTTTTGGTATCATTACCGCCGGAACAAATGGAATAAATAATCAAATCCTTCGTAGAATATTGGCTGCGCAACTTCTTCAAGGGTTCCATCTCTGCCAAGCAAGGCGGACAAGTTGTAGCCCAAAAATCGAGATAAATCACTTTTCCCCGGTTTTCTTCAAGGATCTTATATATGCTCTCCATATACGACATTGGAGTTAACGTATTTGAACTTTCATTGTATTTGCCATACAACAAATTATCAGAAACAGACTGTGGATTCTCCAAGAACGCTTTAGTTTGCCTGTACATCTGTGCTATTTGTCCCTGCAAATGAGGTATTTTTACGATTGAGTCAAATTGCGAACGCTTCCTTGAGAGGGAAATTGTATCATTAGCTTCAAGGCTATTAGCTGTAACTTTAGTATATAGATATTGATTCAATTCATTTTCTCCTATTTCGGACATAATATCATCTATCGTTGGGTATTCTTTGTTTTTAAGAACCATTCCTGTAGGAATATAATTTTCTATCCAATCGACTATATCAAACAAGCGGGCTGATAATATTCCTTTTTTATATAATTTATTGATTTCGGGCAACAGCGTGTGATATCGTGCGAACTCTTTTCTTGTCCGATATTGACATTGGCTCGCATAAACCAGGATCGTATAATAATAATCCTGTTTCAGTAATTCCTCCGTAAACATGACGACATCTTGCATAGGATTGTATTTCTGCAAATATTCGGCCCTGCGTTCTAAACGTGTATTATATTCTTTCTTTAGCTCTGCTTCAAAATCCTCGACACTCAAATCATGCCTGATACCATAGTCACGCATATAATAATATCCGCTTTCTGTAAAAGCCAATATCTCCTGATTCAATTTTTCCGCATCACCTGTTACTTTAGGATGAAACATATCCTTGAAATCAATCTCTAAATGGATACTGTCACCCGGATGCACATATAAATGCTCTGCATAGTTACGAATAGAAACCTCCCGTATTTTAGCATAAACAGGAAAAGTAAAATAGAAAGAACCATCCTCTTGAATGGGAGTACGGTACTGATTTTCCATATCTCTGAAAAATGGAATAATAAGTGTCAGTTCTTTTTCTTGTGGATAAAATTCACGGTTCAAAACTTTACCTGTGATAATAATCTCTTCAGCATATTCTTCCGGAAAATCATAAACGGTTTCTGTCTGATTGGAAATATCCGGCTGAAAGTTACTTTGTACTTTTTGCCGACAACTGATAAATAATATAAATATCGGCAAAAAAACGAATAGGCAATGCTTCATTCTCATAGGGCGTTATTTGTGTATCAATATAAATACTTACTTTGCGAATATAGTGATTAAATTCAGTATTTTATAGTGTTTCCTGTTAAAACTTCTTCCCCTATCTTATAGCCAACGCACAAACTTCCTGATATACCAGTTCTTTACTATTTGCGTCAAAATACAGTAAGAAAGCAAAATTCCAATCAGCCAGGGGAAATAGCTCAAAGGAAGAGCTGTCAACCCGATGGAACGTCCGAAAGCGGTGAAAGGAATAAGAATACCTATTGCCATGATTAAGAATGTCAGTCCCATTACAGGCCATGTGGCGCGGCTTTGTATGAACGGTATCTTACGGGTACGTATCATGTGGACAATCAATGTCTGTGACAACAAGCCTTCTACAAACCATCCGGTCTGAAACAGTGTTTGATGTTCGGGACTGTTACAGCTGAACACATACCACATGACCAGATAAGTAATAATATCGAAGATGGAACTGATAGGTCCTATATAAATCATAAAACGACTTAGATCGGACGCATCCCATTTACGGGGTTTCTTCAGGAACTCCGGGTCCATACGGTCAAATGGAATGGTTGTCTGCGATATGTCATACAGTAAGTTCTGAATCAACAGATGTATCGGCATCATAGGCAGAAACGGCAGGAATGCACTGGCGAACATCACACTGAACATATTACCAAAATTGGAACTGGCAGTCATCTTTATATACTTATTGATATTACCAAATGTCTTTCTCCCTTCGAGCACTCCGTCTTCCAATACCATCAAATCTTTTTCCAACAGGATAATGTCTGCGCTTTCTTTCGCTATATCCACTGCAGAATCGACAGATATACCAATGTCTGACTGACGTAAGGCACCTGCATCATTGATTCCATCTCCTAAAAATCCTACTGTATTGCCCTGTTCCTGTAATAGAGAGATGATTTGTGTCTTCTGGAATGGAGTCAGTTTTGAAAATAAAGTGGTATTCTTTACCGCTTCCTTCAATACCGTTTCATTCATATTCTCTATTTCTATCCCGGTAAGAAAATGGCTGGTGTCAATTCCTACCTGCCGGGCGATGGCTTTTACTACGATATCATTATCTCCCGATAATATTTTAACTGCTACTCCATGTGCATACAATTGTTCGATGGCTTCAACTGCAGAAGGCTTCGGAGGATCAAGAAAGGCAAGATACCCGATCAGTACCATTTCTTTTTCATCTTCGATGGCAAAATTACAATCTTTCTCGATAAAACTTTTTTGGGAGACTGCCAACACTCTCATTCCTTGCTGATTCATTTCTTCACTAATCATCTTTGCTTTGATTTTCAAAGCATCAGTCAAGGGATGAATCTGCCCGTTGAACTCGGCATAGGAACAAACGTCGAGAATCTCTTCTACCGCTCCTTTAGTAATGATCTGCCGTTTTCCTTGCTTGTTTTCTATCACAACAGACATTCTTCTGCGTGTAAAGTCGAAAGGTATTTCATCCACTTTAGTGTAGTCATCTTTCAAATGTTCCAGATTCAGCTCTCTTACATGAGAAAGAATCGCTTTATCCATCAGATTTCTTAAACCGGTCTGGAAATAACTGTTAAAGTAGGCATGACGAAGAATACGTTTACTGTTGTCGTCGCTACCATCTGCATTGATATATTTCTCCAGCACGATTTTATCGCAAGTCAATGTACCGGTTTTATCAGTACAGAGTATGTCCATTGCTCCAAAATTCTGAATAGCATTGAGATTCTTTACTATTGTTTTCTTTTTGGACATGGCTATCGCTCCTTTAGAAAGGTTGGCAGTCACAATCATTGGCAACATTTCCGGGGTAAGCCCCACTGCAACGGATATGGCAAAAATGAAAGCCTCGAACCAGTCTCCTTTCGTGAAACCATTCACGAAAAACACAAATGGAACCATTACCAGCATAAAGCGAATCAACAAGAAGCTGACTTTACTAATACCTTTATCAAAAGCTGTAGTGGCACGATGTCCAACCAGACTTTTTGCAATCGTACCCAGATATGTTTTATTCCCTGTTTCATAAACAATACCTTTTGCTGCGCCACTTATCACATTGGAACCCATATAACAAATATTGTCCAACTCTATGACGCTTCCTTTCCGAAACTGTTGGCTCTGTATCTCCGGAAACTTCTCTATCGGCTCGGACTCTCCTGTCAATGAAGCCTGACTGATAAACAAGTCTTTTGAATCGATGATCCGAATATCAGCGGGAACCATATCCCCAGCTGCCAGATACACAATATCCCCCGGAACGAGTTCCGTGATATCAATCTCTTCTTCCTGTTCACCGGCACGTTTGGCAAGACAGGTGTTCTTTACCATCTTCATTAAAGAATCCGTAGCTTCACTTGCTCGCCATTCCTGCCAGAAACGCAGGATAGCGCTGAATATCACCATGGATGAGATAATGATTACCCCTGTCCATTCCTGTTCTCCGGGTTCGGCCATCAATACATCCAGAAACAAGGATATAATGGCAAGTCCGGTCAGAACACCAATGAAAGGATTGATAAACGTTTTGATAAACAGTATAAACGGGTTCTTTTTTTGTTCATGGACCACTTCGTTTCTTCCATAGATAGACTGTCGCTCTTGCACTTCTCCCAGCGTTAATCCAAGCTTTGTTGTCTGCAAGTATGAATAGATTGACTTACCGGGTTGTGTGGCAACCAAAAAGACTTTCTCTGAATTGAATGTGTACTGTGATGAACGCAGTTTTTTCTTCCATACCATACTCTCTAATTTTTTTAAGTTACTAACTGCATTTATTAATTCGATGCAAAAGTAAGAAGGACTTCACAAGGAAGCTGTTAGAGAATGATTAGAGTGATATTAGAAAACGATTAGAATTTCTTAGATATGCGGGAGTTTTACCACAAAGGTAGTGCCCTCATCCTTATGGGAAGATACGGTAAGTTCGCCTTTGTGAAGGTGAATAATCTTTTGTGTCAGGTTCATGCCTATACCATTTCCGGGAGCAATATTCTTGTTTTCTCCACGATAAAACAGTTTAAACAGGTTTTCCTTATCTGCATCGGACATGCCTACACCATTATCGGATAAGCGGATGATTGCCCATTGCTCCCAATAGGCGATCAGGACTGATGAAGTCCGGTTGGAAGAATATTTGCAGTTATTCTCTACCAGATTTACAAAGGCGGTAGTCAGCAGATAGCTGTTTCCGATGACTGTCAGTACATTATCCTCTTCGGCTTCCTGTTCAAAGACTAATTCGATATGATAATCCGGATGCGCTTTCAATACCAGTTCTCTGGCATCCAGCAACAGTTCATCCAGACGGACTTCTTCCATTGTTATCTGTTCCGGCTGATAATCGGCTTTTGCCAAGTTCAATAGTCCGTCAATCAGGTTTACAATTCGGTGGGAGTCTTGAAGAGCATTGCCAATAGCCATCTGATATTGTTCGGAGGTACGTTCTTTCAATAAAGCTAAATCGAGTTCGGCTGTAAGGGCCGCCATGGGAGTACGCAATTCATGAGATACATTACTGACAAACATCTTCTGTGAGTTGAAAGACTTCTCCAGGCGTTCCAGTAGAGCATTGAATGTCGTACTTAATTCCCCCAGTTCATCCTGCTCATTTTTCACGGGCAATCTTTTATCGATATGCGACGCGGTAATTTTCTCCGCTTCTTTGACAATGCTGCGTATTGGTTTTAAAGTGCTTCGAGACAGGATATAACCCACAATCACCAATACACTTAATCCTCCGATAAATGACAGGATGAGTATATTTCTTAACGCATCCCGATTGGCGTATCCGTAACCATCATAGGCGGCAGCGGTAACAACATAATCTTTGCCTTCAAATGGATACACCAATCCTACTGCCTGATATTCGTCCACATAGAAATTGATATCCTTCTGTTTCAGAATTCGCTTTATCATCTCCGGTGTTTCCTTGACAATATCGTTCTGCAGTGCATCGTGATATAATATTTTAAAATCGGTTGTATAGACAGCAACTTCTACTTCATCAATAAACTTCTGATTATTTAGATAAATAGACTGCATAGTTTGCGCATCTACTTGATTTTTAAGGAATAAATGTGCTTTGGTTATAGCTTCACTTTGCAGATTACGAAAGAAAGCATTACTACGCGAATGTTCACTCACATAGTAGACGGCTATGACAAATATGAAGAATACCGCAGCTGTCAGCCCTGCATATTGTAGGGTCAGTGTTGTTCTGATTTTCATAACTTATCAGTCAGTATAAAACCCATTCCGGCTTTGGTATGAATAAGTTTTGGTTCAAAATCCCTGTCTATCTTCTTACGGAGATAGTTGATATATACATCTATGAAATTCGTTCCTGTATCAAAATGGGTGTTCCATACTTTTTCTGCTATTTCAACCCTGCTCAATACTCTTTCAGCATTTTCTACCATATATAGCAGCAAGTTATATTCCTTAGGAGAAAGTTTTATGGATATGCCGTTTCGTTCTACGTCCTTACGTTGAAGGTCAATACGTAAATCTGCATAAACAAGTTCCTGCGGCAATTCCTGTGTATTGCCTGCCACACGTTTCAGGAGTACTTTGATTCTGGCATTCAACTCTCTGAAATCAAAGGGTTTCACCATGTAATCGTCTGCACCGGCATCGAAACCGTCCAGTTTATCATTCGTTGATCCTAATGCTGTCAACATTAATATAGGGATATGGGGATTGGTCTTGCGAATTTCTTTCGCCAGTTCAAATCCGTCCATCTTGGGCAGAACAATGTCGGATATGACCAAATCGAATGTATGGGTCTGGAAAAGCCGTAACCCCATCAATCCGTCATAAGCCACCATTGCCTGATAACCATTTTCTTCCAGCCCGTTCATCAGCAAACTTGCAACTCTGGGTTCATCTTCTATAATTAGTATTGTGTACATAGGAAAGAATTCATTCATCTGGATGTATAAAACGAAACAAAAATAAAATAAAAAAAGGTACTCATGTTATATTGAGTACCTTTTTATCATTTATTTACATAAACCGGAAAACGATCCGTCCGGTTTGTGGACCATTTACCCATTTCGGTTGTGAGGAAGGACCACACAAATCGGTGGAGTTTACTTTATTACGTACCGGAGGAATCACATTCAGAAGAGAAATTCCACTCTCGGGAAGAGTATAAAGCAAACGGTCGCGACCGTCACGAGGCTGATATACTCCGACATAGGTGTTGGGAGTTTCGTTTGTCAGGCTGATAATGCCCTCTTTCGTCCGGATATTCATCCAGGAAACATCGTCAAAATATCCTTTGAATTCGGGATAAGTGAAAGTTTCACCAGGAATAGGGTCGTTATAGTCGTTTTCCCATACATCGTATTGTGTACCATGAATACGATTCTGCCATACACGATAGGGTCCGGCTCCCAACCAGCGTTTACTGATTACCTGATCTTCCGGATAATCGAAACAAATACCCATTAAATCCACCACACCGGAGAAATTGTAGGTATAATCCAATACCAAATCCCCACTCGGGCTGATTGTCCATTGAGCTTTATCTAAATTACCCAGTTTATAATTGGCGGTAACAATCAGATCACCTCCCTCTTGTTTTACGTCCAGTTTCGTAAATACGGCAGCATCGGGGAATTCGCTATATGTACGGTCTTTTTCTTTTGCTTTCTCATCATCATGGTTATAGAATTGATCCAATGAGCGGTCTGCACGACGGGCTCCAATGAAACGGGGACCATTGGCGAAACTAATTTTACGATTATCTACAGATACTCCTTTTAATTGTCCGTCTTTCTTTGAGAAGATGAACGTACGCTTGTTCGCCTTCACTGTGAGATCATTTTCAGTTTCCGTATAGGTAGGGCGGATGGATAAGAAGGAGATCGGTTCAGTTTGCTGGTTCAGTTTATCAACCGGGAAAGTCCAGCGCCAAAGTTCATGACCGTATTTATCAATAGCTGTCAGGTAAAGAGCATCTGTATTGGCGAGGATATTTGTTTTTATATCCAAGACACCCGCCGAATGAGCAGCCACGTCACTACCCTGCACTTCTCCTTCTTTCAACACTTGAGCAGCGGCATTAGAAGCATCCGTTGCCTGTGGAAACTTCACTTGCTTCCAAAGGAAACGACAGGTATTCAGATTCAGATAATCATAACGGTTTTCTACGGAGAATTTACCGTCAAATTGCCTGTCGATAGAAGTATTCATAATCTGTATCGGACTCCATAACTGCTTGATAGTGTAGTAGCTACCCTCCTTTTCGTGATGTGGTCCTACAATACCGTCGGCTCCAAAGTTTCCCTGATTATCAATGAAGCCATCCATATCCACACGCTTCACTCCTTCATCTGCCAATACCCAAAGGAAACCACCGATACAACGGGGATGCTTGCGCATCATTTCCCAATAATCATATAATCCGGCACCATGACCTCCATCGTACAAACCATGCAAGAATTCTGTAGGCATAAAGATTTCCGGCAAACGCATATAGTTCTGGCTTTCTCCGTAAGAGCGGTAATGCATTGTTTCAAAACCGGAGAAATTGCCTTGCGGGTGAATAACCGGACGTTTCTGCGGGTCGTATTTATGAAACTCTCCGTCCAATTCAGTATTCCATCCTTTTTCATTACCATTGCTCCACCAGATAATAGACGGATGATTCACGTCACGTTCTATCATGCCTTCAATCAGACGTACTCCGGTGGGCGTATCATATTTGCCATGCCAGCCTCCCAATTCATCCATCACATAAAGTCCGAGAGAATCACAAGCTTCCAGAAATTCCGGGTCAGCCGGATAGTGGCTCAAACGGACAGAATTCATATTCATGTCTTTCATTAAAAGAACATCTTCGATATTCTTCGCTTTACTCAATGTACGGCCACTTTCAGGACGGAAGCTATGACGATTGACACCACGTACATTGATACGCACTCCGTTTATATAAAGTCCGTCGCTTTCACGTACTTCAATGGTACGGAAACCAAAGTTTTCCGTTTCACTATGCAGCACTTTACCGTCCTTATCCAATAGGGAGAATTGGGCTTTATAAAGATTCGGAGTTTCCGCAGTCCATAGTGCAGGGTTAGAGACATTCAGTTGCAGGGAAGTCCAGTCGCCACCCGCTTTTACAGGTACAGTGGTTTCCGCTAACTTCTTTCCTTTTTTATCCAGAATCTGTGTACGAATACTCATGCCGTCATTGGAGATATTGGTGTAGCAGTTGGCACGGAAAGATCCATCCATCTTTGCATCAATAGCAATATGTCGCAGGTTTACAGCAGGTTTCACCTCCAGGAATACCGGACGGAAGATACCTCCAAAATTCCAATAATCAGCACGACGTTCAGCCAGATTCACACTAGCATTTTCACTCTCTTTGGCAACAGTGACTTCCAACAGGTTTTTCTTACCATATTTCAGGAAATCCGTGACGTTATATGAAAAACGATAGAAAGCCCCCTGATGTTTGGAACCCACTTTGCGTCCATTCACTTTCACTTCCGTATCCGTCATTGAAGCCTCGAATACAAGATTCACCTGTTTGCCGCGGAATTTTTCCGGAACTTCAAACTCATACTTATACATACCTTTTTCATTGGCAACGCCTTCAGGGAATGGTTTGCCATAGAAAGTGATTCCATACTGATAGGTGCCGAATCCTTGCAACTCCCAGCAGGAAGGTACACCGATTTTCGTCCATTTCCCGGAATTGCGTCCGTCGGTACAAAAGAAGTCCCATTCAACCATGTCGTCGCATCCGTGACCGGAGAGATATTGCCTTTCCGTTTGTGGAAGGTTTTGAGCAGCCAAGGTAGTTGCCAACGCTAAGGTTGATAATAAAGTGGTTACTTTTTTCATTGTTACTTTTATAATTGTGTTAGTTATTTATTTCTATCCTTGTTTACTGATACGTAGATGCAGCGTGTGTTCCTTTTTCTCTATGGCATATTTCTTCAATACACCCGGTCCGCAACTACTGTTTCCTAATCCAAGCACGGCAGCATCCATACTTAGAATGACTTCCGCACGTGGTTTTAAATTACAATCATGAGTTTCTTGATAGATATCCTGCACAGTATAGTGCAAAGCAGATGCGGAAAATACATTTTCTACCGCATCAACACGAATACCTTTATTCTGTTTGTCAGTCAGGGTAAGATAGTGTACTTCTTCTTTATTTCCACTATCCTGGGGACGGGGATAATGCACATATTGTTCCGCCACACTTCCTTTCCAAAGCCCTATAGCGGCAGATGTTTTGCGGTCAGGATAATTGTCCTGCGGTCCCCTGCCATACCAAGTAAATGTATTGTAAACAGATGCCAGACAGAATGCGATTCCTAAACGGGGGATTTCGGGAAGAACTCCTTGTGGTAGGAAAGTCGTCTTTAAATCAATCGTTCCATCTGAAGAAACAGTGTAAACAGAAGTTGTAGTCACTTTTCCTTCTTTATATAAATTGCTTGTTTGGATCCGTACAATTACCGCCCCGTCTGCACGTACTTCATGGTTGAAAGATTCTAAATTTATCTGCGGACTATCCATTGCATGCAATTTCCAGTCTTTAGCCAGCCAATTCCCGAAACTCTTGTCATTGTCTGTTGGAGCACGGAAAACTTGAGTGACGGGTTGAACAGGAAAATCATCTAAATGAGCTAACATCTCTTTGCCATTATATATAAGGGAAGTCATGCTTCCGTTCATTTTCTTTTCCCACTGAACGGAAAAACCGCGTCCGCTAATCAATAAGGACTGATTATCCTCTTTCACTTGAAGTGTTCCTTTATTGACTAGATCAGTAGAGATCAAATCTCCTTTCTGCAAGCAGAATTGCTCCCAAGTCACTTCATGCCCCGCTTTTGCCCAAGGGGCATCCGATTTCAAAACGATGCTTACTTTTAGCTGGCAATCAGACAGAGCTTTCCCTTGACCTCTCTTTGTTTGATTACTCAAAGAACCGGAGCCTTTCAATGAGCGGAAAGTCGGCAAATCTATCGTCTGACTCCCTCCGGGAGCTATTTCCGGTAAGGTAATTTCTCCCTCCTCTTTCTGCTTTCCATCGATTGACACAGTCCATAGGCAACGATATTGAGACAAGCCGGTGTGGTGATTCCGGTTCGTTACTTTCAGTTTCCCGTTTTCCATTTTTAGTTCGACGGGTGCATACACTTTCTTTACTTCCCAATATTTAGGCGTAGTTTCACGCTCGCTCATCAGCAATCCATTAAAGCAGAACGCTTTTAAATTCGGTTTATCACCGAAATCACCCCCATAAGCCACCATGGTATGGCCATCGGGTAAAGTTTTGTAGATTCCCTGATCTACCCAATCCCATATAAAACCACCCAGCATACGGGGATTGCTATATATCTCATCCCAATATTCCTTGAAATTTCCCAATGCATTCCCCATGGAATGTGCATATTCACTTGTCATTACCGGACGGTCGTCATTGGTGCGTTCCGCAATCTCCAACAACCGTTCCCAGCGTGCATTTTCAGCTCGTTCTTTATCCTCTCCTTCGGCAATACCGGGATTCAAGTATTCTTGTTTCACCCGGGTATAAAAGCGGCTGATAACATCGACAGTTTTCGGGTCAGGATCGCCATCCACTCCCTGTGCTCCTTCATAATGTACAGGACGAGTCGGGTCAAAATCATGCAGCCATGCAGAGATAGCGGCGAAGTTCGGTCCATAACCACTCTCGTTTCCCATGCTCCACATGACGATGCTTGGATAATTCTTGTCACGCTCCGCCATACGAACTGCACGGTCCATAAATGCTGCATGCCAGTCGGGAGTGCTTGCCAGTGTTCCGCGCAATCCGTGTTCTTCTATATCCGCTTCGTCCATCACATACAGTCCCAAGCTGTCGCATAACTCATACCAACGGCTGACGTTCGGATAATGACTGGTACGTACGGCATTTATATTCGCCTGTTTCATTAAGAGAATATCCTGAAGCATTCGTTCCTCGCTCATGACACGTGCCGTTCGGGGATCATGTTCATGGCGATTTACTCCACGAAAACGAACCGGACTGCCATTCACCAACAGTTGTCCTTTTTTGATTTCTACAGAACGGAAGCCCACAGTTTGTTCTATCTGTTCCACTACTTTTCCTTCCTCATTTTGCAAGGTTAAGTGCAGCTTATAAAGATAGGGCGTTTCTGCCGTCCATCTTTCCGGTGATTTTATAACGGCTGATAAACGTCCCATTTTACGAGGTCCCCGCTGCGGATACCATTCATTCATCCGGCTTGCTTTATGCTCCAAATCAAGTATATCTTCCACATCACCTTTCAATACAACGATTTCTTTGCCTGAAGCATCTTTTAATACTCCTTGCAGGATATAACCTTTACCGGTCATTCCTCTATACACACTGAATTGCGGATCAATCTGCAAAATAAAGTCTTTATAATTACCAGTAGATGCAGGCAGAGTGCGTACAGCGTAATCACGGATACGAATGTCCGGAGTATGTATCAGGTGAATGCTGCGATGAATACCTCCAAAACGCCAGAAATCCTGATCTTCCAAGTAGGAACCGTCGCTATACCGGTAAACTTCCAATGAAATCTGATTTTCTCCGGATTTCAGATACTTCGTGACGTTGAATTCACTCGGTTCCATACTGCCTTGGCTATACCCTACCCGTTCGCCATTAACCCAAACATAGAAGGCACTCATTACGCCCTCAAACCGTAGAAAAGTCTGCCCGTTCGCTTCCCATCCGGCTGGCAAAATAAATGTACGGCGATATTGTCCGACTGGGTTCCGTTCTTTATACGTGGTATAGTCAGTTTTGGGTTCTCCCATCACTCGCGGGGGATCTATTTTGAACGGGTAACCTGCTGAAACATAAATAGGCGTACCATATCCGTTCACTTCCCAGTTTGCCGGAACAGGAAAATCCATCCAGCTTTTATCATCAAAGTTTATCTGATAGAAATTCAGGACTCTTTCATTGGGAACAGGAGTCCAACGGAATTTCCAAGTTCCATCCAAAGACATCAAACAGTCTCCTTTCTGGATAGAGAAAGGGATAAAAGCGGCTCTTGCCGGTTCACGATTAATCTGAAGAACATGATGATTCTCCCAATCATGTATTGTTTGTGCCTGTATTGGGCTAACAAACAAGGCACCAAGCAGTAAAGTATATATTTTCATTCGTTCTTTTTTATTGAATATCCAACGCATCAAAAGCAAGTCCTTCCATATTTTCTGCTGAAAGTTCAACTTTATAATGTCCGGCATTGATAAAGGTTCCGGTAGTGGTGCTCATCATCTTCCATTTATCCGGTGTCTCCGGGAAGGTCAATACATCCTCTTTCAATACCACCCCTTTCGAATCTATGAACTTCATTAGGACAGGCATTGGTTTTCCGGAAGTATTCATATACTTAAAGCGAAGAGCATACACTTGAGCCAATCCGGTAGAAACATTCCATTCAATGCTGTTCCCTTTTCCTTTGCCAAAGAACACTCCTGTCTGTTTGCGATGTTCCTTCTTCTGATAGTTACCTTTCAATGTAGCAGCTTCCGCTTCATAGGCTACACTGACACGGGCGTTCTTGTCTTCAGGAAGCAACTCTTTCGGAGTCTTTTCCATCACTTCTTTATCAGCCTTTTCCCAACTCCAATCGGATGCAGGGAATACCGTCGGTTTCAGTTCCATATTTGTGGAAGCAATAGCAATGCCCGAAATTAAGGCTTGACCTGCTTTCACTTCCGGGAAATTAATTCTTAACATTCCCCCTTTAACTGTGGCATATACCACCTTCTTGCAAACTCCGTCATGACCGCTTTCTGCCCAGATATCCAAGTCGTCTAATACGACAGAATCATTCACGGCAACATCGAATATACGCAGTCCTTCACAGTCGGTGGAAGTACTTCCACCTGTGCCATGCCAGGGTTCTGTGAAATACAGTTCAATACGATATGTTCCATCTGCCACAGGGAAACGAACTTCCAACTGATGACGTCCGAAACGGAAATGCTGGAATAACTTCCAGTCACGAGTGCCACGAATCGGATCATTGGTAGTACGTTGGCTGGCAAGATATGGATTCAGATCCTTGAAGTTTTCCGCCCATGAATGGGAATAGTTCGTATTGTCCTGCAACCACAACTGTCCGAAACTATCCATATAATCATCTCCTCCGCAATTAAGACGATATAGATAATTATATCCTGCCTCTCCTTTTAATATCTTTTTATCATCCTGATAAAGAAGTTCGAAGTTGGGAGCCTGTTCCAAACCCTTGAACACTATTAAGTCTTCCGCTACCGGTTTACCTTTATAATATCCCACAGCACGAAGTACGTTATAACGAATATCCCGGTTTTCCCACATAAAATGAGTACCCGTTCCGTTGTTCTTTTTACGTCCGAGGAAGGTTGCCTTTTCATTTGTCATATCATTGTAAAGCAACACTGAATCACAATTACTGTAAGCCTCTATAGTAGCACGGCGACGTCCTTTCTCAAAACGGTCGGTCCATGTATGGGATACGAGATAGACCATCGGATCTTTGGCTGCGGAAACATAGTTGGCACGATACATATAATACACATCCAACGGTTCTTCCCATGGAGTAACCAATCCTTTGTAATTGAACGGACCGACTTTATCTATTCTGCGATATGCTTCATCCGGTTGGCGGCGTCCGGGATTGTCATGGCTGCTGTATATCCACTGAAACTGTCCGCAAACACTGTCTTTAACCTGCTCCGCCAAGCGGATTTTGGTTTCCATCAGCTGACACATACGGTCTTCACTCCACACTCCATTCACTTGGAAATCTTCCGGTTCCGTATGCAAACCGATGCTTCTCCATGCTCCATATTCCCCATTCAATAATTGGTTAACTTGAGAAAGTTCCCGACCATATTTAGTCACATCTCCCCCATACGTACCGCTCCAATTCTGAATCACATTCCAGTCTGTACCTTCGCCGCCATTACAAGTTGTAATGACACGCATTGTCTTTGCAGTCGGATCCATCTCACGAATAATATCACTGCATTCCTGCGCAAATTCACGAGGTAAAGTACTTTCATTCTGTAATCCCCACATTACCACTGAAGGAGAATTGCGACGTTCTTTCACCCATTGACGAAGTAACTTCTTGAAGTTCTCGCGAAACTCCGGAGTATCATACCATACATGAGCAGATAATTGTGTCCAGAAGAGGACTCCCTCTTCATCCCAATACTTCTGATAGTCGAGATGATGGGGCTGGTGAGCATCCCGGAATGCATTGAACCCGGCCGCACGTATCTGTTTTACTCTTGCAGCCACCTGTTCATTGCTGAATGCATGGCTCTGTCCGAACTGATGTTCGTACTCGCATACCCCATTAATAAACACCGGTTTTCCGTTCAGGTAAAAACGTCCGTCTCCATCATTCCGTTTGACCGGCCAGCTAATGGTACGGATACCAAACGGTGTTGAAATCTCATCCGTAGTTTTTGCATCACGTTTAATCATACTGGCAAGTTTATAGAGATATGGATTTTCTGTATCCCACAAAACAGGTTTCTCGACAGGAGCTTGCTGGCGAACGACTTTCATTTCTCCCGGAGCCAAAGTTACTTTCTCCACCAAACGGAAAACTTGTTTTCCATCGGCATTGCTTAGTTTATTGACCAACTCTATCGTTTCTGTTGCCTTACCATAATTCTTAACCTCCGTTTCAATAAATACGTTAGCAGCCTTTTCATCATTCCAGATGTGTACACCAAAAGGTTCTATACGAATTTCATCGGTCACCTCCAGCACCACAGGACGGAAAATACCGAAGGGCTGTGACCCCTCACTGAATCCCCATTCCGATGAACATCCACCACATACCCAAGGCATATCGGCAATCATTTCCGGATGCTCGGCTTTTACTTCCAGGCGATTTGTTCCCTGCTTCATTGCATCTGTAACGTCCAAGGTTAATGTAGTACGTCCAACAGGATGACGTCCGAAGTCCGTTCCGTTTACTTTAATGGTAGCGTATGTACCCACTCCATCAAAACGAAGGAAATATCGTTTCCCGGATTTTATATCGGTGGTGAAGTCTTTTACATACATGGCAGTTCCATGCATATTTCCATGTGTCAACTGGCGATATCCATAATAATCATCCCAATTATGAGGGATATTCACCGTCTTTGCAGGCATCCTGAAATTACCTTTCAAATGAGTAGCCTCTGTAATCCAGGTCTTCCAACCCTCATTCAATGTAGTGATTAACCGACGATTTTTAATTTCCGGTTTCGGAAAGCGAACCGCCGAACGTCCCATCGGCTTACTAGTAGCGATGGCAATGCCACGTTGCTCTGCGTTGTTTACTGCACAATAAAAATGATAAACCACTCCATCATGCTTTACCACATAACTCTTATGAGCAAACAATTCATCGTAGTTCTTGGAAGGGATGACCAGATCGGCTCCTTTCCAGTCAGTCCAGTTCACCAAATCATAGCTGGCGGCAAACGTATTGAATGCCTTATATTTACGCGAAGGCTCAAAAGCAGAGAAATAGAACATCACATACACATCACCCATCTTCTGGATATGTGCATCTCCTGTAATTGTTCCATCCGCTTCATGCGCAAAGACTGGATTTCCCGGATAACGTTTCCAAGTCTTCATATCCTTGGAAAGAGCGATGCCGACACGTTCTCCTTTTAAATCCGTTTCCGGATGACGACCGCCTGCATTATAATACATCACAAACGGGGTACCCAATGTTTTATCCTTATCCCAATAAACGGTACTCTTATATTGAGTCAGTTTCTCCCACCATTGGGCATCTTTATCATGGATGCTTAAGATCGGTTTGTCCAGAGATTCCCATTCGTGGGCAGTGGAAATATCTTCTTTTGTTGATGCCAGTCCGATGTAAAGCGGAGCTTTCACTGCTTCGTAGCCGGTGCCTTCGCCACCGATATACGTCATCCAATGGCGGCCTTTATAAGTTTGAAGTTCATAGCTTCCACCCCATTCCATATCCGGTAATGCAGGAAAGCCGCCACGCTGGTTACAATCCCATTTCCCATCCCGGTAAGAAAGAATTCGTCCCAAAGTACGCCATTCAAGCAAATTGTCGCTTTCCGCTATCCATGTCTCGTATCCGCGTCCGTCCGTTCCACTTTTACCGTTATAGACGACGTAGGTCATCAACCACTTGTCTCCCTGACGGAAAACGGTAGGGCAATCGATCTTATGATGATTGTCTGCCGGTGCGATGGCAAGACCGTACTTATACGGTGTCTTCACTTCCTCATAAATCTGCTCCATCCGTTCCTGCGGAACTTCGCGTTGCGCATACAGAGAGAAAGTTGTGGTTATACTAAAAACAGCCAGCAATAACTTCTTCATGATATTTTTCATCTATAATCATTCATATAATGATGTTCATAATTAGTTTATATGATAATTTAGGCACGGATTACACGGAATTCACTGTCTTTAGTGTTGTCATTATTGCAAAACAACTGCGTTAATCCGTGTAATCCGTGCCTAAAAAGATAGCAATTGATTAGTGGTAAGGACTTAGTAAAATAACCAATCCATTGTTTCTTCATCCCCGGCAAGTCCGGCATTACGCACCTTCATATCCGCAGCAGTAAATCCTAGTACTTGCAGATAACCTTTGGGTAACATCAGCGTATGCTTTCCGGCCGGAAAACTATATGCATGTACATTTGCCAAAGGCATTCCGTTGATACGGACAGCATTCGTCAACACAGGTTCCGCCTGACCGTAATCATTGGCTGATGCATCGATTTCCAGTTTCGGAGCCTTTGCATACTTTTTCTGGTCATCTTTGAAATAGGCTACTAATAATCTCACCGGAGCATCTGTTTCAAAAGTGATACTCGTACCTTTCTCTCTCTGCTCGTTTCCATTGAAACGAAGCGCTTTCATTCCTTTCAATTCAGGAGCTACTGCTTCTATCTTACCCGGAAGATCGACAAATAAAGAAGTACCCTCCTCCACTTTCACTGCCGGATAATTAGAGATCAGTTTTACGTTTGCAGAAGCCCAGGCAGCAATCTCTACAGTTTCAGTCACCGCATTTCCATTCTGTTTTTCTTTCAACAGGGCGAGATTAGCTTTGAAGTTCTCCAATTCTTTTTCGTAGTGTACCAGCAATTCTTTCCAAGTCTTATTCTTTCCATCATCTCCACCGATAGGAATACGACGTTGAGCTGTCTGCATACTGTTGGCATACAAGTAATGTTCGTCTGTCAATTCCACCAATTTACGATAATGCTCCAGGCTTTGTTCCATCAAAGGAATAGCTTCTTCAAGGTTTTTGATGTCTTTGCCCCATTGATAATCCAATACCAGCTTGGCGGCTTTCACTTTCAGGTTGAACGCATACGCAAATTCACGATAACAATGCATATCATTTTGTAAACGGGCAAATTCGTCCTTATTTGAAGATACGGAGGTGGCCGCCTTATCAATAGCCGCTACTGCCTTATCCCCGTGTTCTATTACTTGAGCAACAATATCCAAAGGCATTTCACCTACATGAGGTTGCTTTTTCCATTCTTTCTCTACATATTCTATCAGCTTCTCCCCTTCCGGTCCGCAACTTTCATAGAATCCCGGATAGATGGTATATTTATATGGATTGACAAGTTGGCTCATAAACATACCCAGCAATAATGTCTGGCGATTTCCCTCTGTGATACCGAAACGACGTAATAGCTTCGGAGCAATCTCACCACTTTCTTCATAAGCTACGCGGATATTGCTTGCATTTTCGTCAGATGTTCCGTAGAATTTGCCTAACTGATGATTCCAGTACCCCATTTCATCAGTACGATCTCGGTGGCAGTTCCATGCATAACGTCCCCATGTCTGATACCAAATCCAGTCACGATCCAATTGGAACTCACGTTCGTTGTTCGGCAATTTATCAGCCGTATAGGGCCAATCCCAATAAGAAGCCTGCGGATAAAGATGCAGTGCATTGGCACCGTGTACATTATGCATGGCAGTTACCGCTTTCTGTACGAAATCCGGAGAGCCCCAACGAAACGGTTCCAGATTGGCCAGGATATGTACGTTACTGATATGAATGGAACCCAATGAGCTCAAATCCGTATGTATTTTCGACCAGGGGCCACGAGGTTCGTAAGTTGTCAACGATTCACCATTATATTTATGCATCGTATAAAGATTCTTATAATGCGGCAATGCAGCATCCATCACCAGTTTACAGTCCGTGTCGTGTGCACGCAACAAAAGAGGCGGTTCATCCGTACGTCCCAATGCCTGTAATCCGTCTTTCACTCCCGGAATAATTGTTTTTGTAAACCATTCCACATCATCTTCTACCGTACACATCGCTTCACCCAGACAAACAAGTAGTCCTACATTGGGATATTTTTCTATAAACGCGGCAATACTCTTGCGTGTATAATCGGCAATCAAAGGAGTAATAGGACGATTACGATCCTGTGTTTTCAGCCCGTAATGTTCAGCAAAAGGTTTGGAAAGAATAATATTATAAAACATCTGTATCACAAAGATACCGCGTTTGTCCGCTTCTTCTGTGAGGAAAGAGAACATTTCTTCATTCTTTTTGAATGTTTCTTCATCTACTTCCAGTGCAAACGGATAATCTTCCAGTTTCACCAATGAAGCAAACGGATGTCCATTCCAGAGATACAGTGAATTCATGCGATTGGCAACCAGCATATCCAAGTATTTAATCCACTGTTCTTTATCATAAAACCAAGGGAAACTTTCCGGAGTATACGGATATTCATATACACCATGTCCCGGCAGGTAGGTCATCTTCTGTAATCCTACACAAGCCCCACGCAATACCATTTCAGGAGCGTCTTTCAATTCCTCCGGGAAATTCAACCGACCATCCGAGTCATTCACACGGTCTATCAGTTCGCGACATCCGTAAATGACGCCACTCCCATCCCTGCCGGACACTCTGGTCAGGTTACCGGTCGTCGAAATATGAAAACCTTCTTTCTTGAGTGTCGTGTCATTCACTTCCGTCAGCAAGATTGTTTTGATTTCGGCGTCGGAGAATGTTGTGTCTCCCTGTTGCATCATTACCTGATAACCGGCTTTATCCAAGGTAGCCTGTAACTGCTCCGCACCAAACAAAACACGATTTGACGCATCCGGCGGAGTCATAATCTTCACGGTTTGCCTGCCACACGCTGCTAAAAAAAGTGTGCATGCCGCAAACATGAATAATCTGGTATTTTTCATTCTTCTGATATATATTATAGATTATATAATTCACTTCCTAACTAAGAAGAAGACGAAATAATCCCCTGTTTGTACTCATTTGTCTCTTTTTCCACTTTTCGGCACCAGACTTCCATTTTCCTCCCGCGATGATACACAAACGCCTCATTATTTAAAAGTTATACTTATCTTTGCCAGCTAGTGTCTTAGAATATAAAAACAGAAAACAAGAGCAGACAATATGAAAGAACAAACAAATTATGACTATGAAAAATACGTTCAGATAGCACAAATGGCCAAAATGGGATGGTGGGAGTCAGATTTGAAGAATCAAGAATATATCTGCTCTGACTTTATTGTAGTCTTACTCGGTCTTAAAAGTAACCGTATCAGTTTCACCGAATTCCATCAAAGAATACGTGAAGACCATCGGCTACGTCTTAAAAACGAATACCTGTCCTTATCCAATTTACAGACTTACGAACAAATGTTTCCTATCCGGGCAAAAGACGGGGAAATTTGGGTGTACTCCAAAATCAGTTTCCAGAAGCCTGATAAAGAGGGATACAGGAATATGACCGGCTTTCTACAATATATTGACAGACCTATCGATAATTCAAATGGAAACATTGATTTCCTTCAAGTCAGCAGTTTGCTCTATCAGCAGAATAATATTTCATATTCATTGCTTGCGTTTCTGCAATGTGATGATGTGACTCAAGTGATTAACGAGACATTAGGAGATCTCCTCAAACAGTTTCAGGGTGATCGTATTTATATCTTCGAAATAAACAGAAAAAAACAACGCCAGGACTGTACTTATGAAGCCACAGCCGAAGGCATCTCCAAAGAACAGGATTTCTTAAGTAATATCCCTTGGGACCCGTCTACTTGGTGGAATCATCAGATAGCCGAAAGAAGGGCAATTATCCTGAACACTCTGGATGACATGCCAAAAGAAGCAGAAGAATATCGCCGTACATTAGAAATGCAGGATATTAAATCACTGATGGTAGTCCCTTTAATATCCAAAGAAGAAGTATGGGGCTACATGGGAATCGATATGGTAAGAACACAACGAAGCTGGAGCAATGTGGATTATCAATGCTTCTCCTCCCTCGCAAATATTATCAGTATTTGCATCGGATTACGGAAATCGGAGTTGCAGGCCAAAGAAGATCGTATTGCTTTGGACAACAGCGAAAAGATATTGAGAAACATCTACAAGAATCTTCCAGCAGGTGTCGAACTTTACGATAAAGACGGTTATCTGGTAGACATCAATGATAAAGAACTTGAAATATTTGGTTTATCTGACAAAAATGAGGCCTTAGGAGTCAACTTGTTCAACAATCCTAATATTCCTTCAGAGATAAAAGAAAAATTGAAAGCTAAAGAAGATGTAAATTTCTCCATCAATTATGATTTCTCAAAAATAAATCGATATGTAGACACTCATAGGGAAGGGATTATCAATCTTACCACTAAAGTTACCGCTCTCTATGATTCTCAAAACCGATTTATCAACTATCTGTTTATCAATATAGATACGACAGAGACAACCAATGCATACACCAAGATACAGGAATTTGAGAATCTGTTTCTTCTGATCGGTGATTATGCCAAGGTAGGGTTTGCCCATTTCAATGTACTGACAAGAGACGGGTATGCCCAGGATACATGGTACAGGAATTTGGGAGAAAAGGAAGGTATTCCCATGCCACAGGTTATCGGAGTATATGCTCATGTGGTTCCTGAAGATCAGGCGGTTCTGAAGAACTTTGTGCGCGAAGTGAAAGAAGGAAAAGCAACCAGTTTGCGCAAAGAAGTTCGTGTCTGCAGGGAAAATGGCAAATATACATGGACCAGCATTAATGTAATGGTTAGAGATTATCGTCCCCAAGACGGCGTTATTGAGATGCTATGTATCAATTACGACATCACGCCTTTGAAAGAGACTGAACAGAAATTGATTATTGCCCGCGATAAAGCAGAAGAACTGGATCGCCTGAAGTCGGCTTTTCTGGCCAATATGAGTCATGAGATTCGTACTCCTCTCAATGCTATTGTTGGCTTTTCCAGCCTTCTGGCAGAAACGGACAGCAGAAGCGAACGGCAGGAATATATCAAAATCGTACAAGAGAATAATGAACTTCTTTTGCAACTGATATCGGACATTCTCGATCTTTCGAAAATTGAAGCTGGAACATTTAATTTTGTATATACCAATGTAGATGTAAACGAGACTTGTTCTGAAATCATCAAATCAATGGGTATGAAAGTGGGTAAAGGCGTTGAACTGATTTTTGAGGAGATACTGCCGGAATGTTATATCTACACAGATAAGAATAGATTCACCCAAGTAATCAGTAACTTTATAAATAATGCATTAAAGTTCACCCGGCAAGGCACTATCACCCTTGGCTACGAACAAATATCCCATCAGAAAATAAAATTCTATGTGCACGACACAGGAATGGGAATACCGGAAGAAAAGCAAAAGAGCGTATTTGAACGTTTTGTGAAACTGAATACTTTTGCCCAAGGTACAGGACTCGGACTTTCTATTTGTAAGAGCATTGTTTCCCAGATGGGAGGAGAAATTGGCGTGGATTCGACTGAAGGAGTAGGTTCCTGCTTCTGGTTTACACACCCGTACCACGCTGCTGACTAGACTGACTATATATGAAAGGGGGTATTCTATGAATGATGGTTAGTACTAATAATGAATGGCCTCCAACAAGAATCGGCTGCAGGATCCTGTAGCCGATTCTCTTTTACCACTTTCTTTTTTGGTATACCTAAAATTAAAACAAAAAGTGACAGGTGTGACAGAGGAATTGCAACTTATTACTTTTTTATTTTTCTATCTATATTTTCTAATAAAAAAAATCGCGAATGTTATAAATCCTCTGTCACACCTGTCACTTCTTCATCGGTTCTTTTCAAAAGACAGCGGGAAACTTGAAAAACACAATCGTCTTTTTCAAATTTCCCGCCACGTTTTAAAGAAACCTAAAATCAGTTTAGTTTCTTATTAATCTGCAATTTACAAAAGTAATACCCATAAATCTTCATTCCATATTATCTGTTTTAGGTCTTAAAAGGTACAATTGTAACCCTAGTGCGAGCGCAACTACAATACTTAGCATGGCAAATCCTTCACCTAAACTTCCTCCATCTGTCCATTTTCCCAGTAATTGAGTTACGGCTGCTCCTGCAAAGACTCCTGTCATATTCATAATTCCATACGCTGTTCCTCTATATTTAGCAGAAACAAACTGGCATAGAATAGGCATATTATTAGCATCGAAAATACCAAAACCAACGCCAAACAGCAATCCCGCACCTATGACACTGACAAACCCATGTCCGAAACCTAGCAACAATAAGGCGGGAATTGTCATCCCCAGTCCGATGGCTCCCGTATACACACGTCCACGAATATTCTTCAGCACCCATCTATCTGACAAAAATCCACCAAGTATCACTCCGACAAATGAAGACAAAGCAATGGTAATCGTTGATATAGGTCCTGCCTGCGACATCGGAATATCCAGGTTCTCGGCAAATAGAGTCGGCAACCAGTTCTTTGTGGCCCAGCCGGGTAAACTCGGAGCCGCAAAATAAAACAATATCACCCAAAAAGAAATATTAGAAAATAGCAGTAATAACCCTTTCCCTATCGAATCGCCTTTGCTAACACCACTTACAACCACTTTTTCTATTTTCATCCGAATAGGATTCTCATGCAAGAAGAAGATAAGGACTACAGAATAAGCAATACCGACGATTCCAAACCAATGGAAAGTGCTCTGCCAGGAAAAAGCAGCCGCAGCTGTAGCACCAAACCCGCCAATAGCCTGACCGACATATAGTCCGGTCATATGTACTCCAATAGCTAACGAGCGTGATTTATCCTGATGCCAATCGGCAATCAGCGATAAAGCGGAAGGAATATACAATGCTTCACTAACCCCCATCACAGCACGCAAACCATATAATTGTTCGAATGACGTTGCATATCCCATCAGGAAAGTCACGGCAGACCAAACAAATAAACTCCCGACGATTAGCCATTTACGACTGATCCTGTCTGCTATGATACCGGCAACCGGACTCATAAAGCCATATATCCAAAGAAATACAGCCATCAACGCGCCGAAAGCTTCTGCTTTTGTCAGTTCTACAATATCTATTTTCATTGCTTCCTGCATTGTAGAAAGCATTTGTCTATCCATGTAGTTGAGCAACGCTACTACCCAAAGCAACGCAACTACTACCCATGGATAAATATTTTTATTTTTCATGGTAGTTGTATTTAAAAGATTTTTGAGACTGTTTTTTTAAACTCTTACTTTGGCTATCAGTTTGCGTATCCAGCCTTTACCGATAGCCGGAGCGTGGGGGTCTTCCGGGTATACAATGACGAATTGTCCGGGTAAGAGATTGATGAAAGTAGTGGGAACATCACCATAGAGAGCACAATCGCTCTTTTTATCATAAGCTTGCCTTTCCACTTTTAATTCTTCAAGGGCTTTCCAACCAATGGTTTCTGTACCTTCAAGTAAGATGTGCACGTCTATATAATCATGATGCAGTTCTAACAAACGTTTCCCTTCAGCAATACATTCAGGATAGATGTTATTGACAATCAGGTTATCACCATCCAGTCTGATAGTTCCCAGTTCTTCGTGTAGCAGGTCATGTGATTTCACATAATCGAAAAGTTGCTTGAACAACGGGTGAAGTTTCTCCACCCGTTGGCTATGTTGTAAATTGGATACAATCATTTTATTTCTTTTTTTGTTTCAGACATTATTTCCTCACAAAGCATATATCCTTTTGTCATCATGCGGGGAATATGGAAAGGACCTTTAAATAAATTTCCCTTTGCCGGTTGGGCTACCGTACCATCCCGGTGAAGATAACCATACCACTCTCCATATTCTTTATCCGGGAAATGGGTATAGGTCCATTCACTGATTTGCTGATGCATTTCCAAGTACTTATCTTCTTTCGTTATCAGATAGGCATAGAGAGTAGCGATAATTGCTTCTGTTTGCGGCCACCAAAATTTCATGTCTTGAGCATAATCTTGCGAGGGAAGATTTTTGCAATCTTTGAAATTAATAATGCCACCAAATTCTTTATCCCAGCCCCACTCCCATGACCAGTCTAAAATCTGCAATCCCAGTTTTTCTATCTCTTTATCTTCACCTCGCAATTTTGCTTCCTCCAATAGGAACCAGGCTGTTTCAATACAATGTCCGGGATTGATGGTACGCCCCATATTAGTATCTATAAACTCACCGTTCGGTCCTACTGTTTCCAATAAGGCTTTAAATTCGGGATGCAAGAAATCATTTTTTAATTGAGCGATAGATTCATCAATCTGCAGTGTCAGACATTCGTCCTGAATAGCTTCCCGAATCCGGGAAGCTACATTTATCAGTATCATGGTGATGGAATGTCCTTTCATGGGAAGTGTATCCAGATATTTAGGTGCTAACAATCCGGGAGTTTGCAGAAAATACTGCATACGTTTGAACAGTTCGAGCGCTTTTACTGCATAAGTTCTATCTCCTGATGCAATGGAGTATTCGGACATCGCTATGGCTGCAAATGATTCGGAAAAGATGTAACGCCGCTTGCGTAAAGGTCGTCCGTCTGCTGTTACCTCAAAGTACATGTGCCCGTTCGTATCAAAGCAATGCTTCTCTATAAAGTCAAGCGTGCTTTTGGCTGCATGCAGCCATGCCGGGTTCTTTTCGATATGATTATAGGCATAAGAACAAGTAAAAGCAAAACGTCCCTGAAACCAAACGGATTTTGTGGAATCCATCAATGTGCCTTCACGGTCTACACAAGTATATAGGCCGCCATTCACTGCATCCAGTCCATGTTCCATCCAAAAGGGCATGATATTATTCTGCATATCATTCTTGTAGGTATCCGCCCAATGCTGTATATATTCAATTATATTCTTCATACTTTCTTCCTATTAGAATTTATTACAACGATCGAAGAAATGTATTTCTTCCAGTTCCGCTTTCATCTGTTTTTCTTCCTCAACAGTCATATTTTGGAAAGGAGTACGGTTACCGCCCAAATCAAGGCCAATCAACTTCATAATGCGTTTGCCGCCAACAATATTTCCACGGAAATGACAGATAACGTTAATCACTTCCTGCGAGAAGTTTTGCAGTTCACGGGCTTTCTCCAGTTCGCCAGCTTTCCAGGCATCAATAATTCCTACCAGGTTTATGCCATTATAATTGGTTGTCCCCCCAATTCCCCCTTGTGCACCTCCCATTGCCAAGCAAGGAAGAATCGTTTCATCCTGTCCATGAAGCATATCAAACTTACCATCTTTATATAAGCGGCATTGATTGTATTCATACAGACTTTCGAAAGTATATTTAATGCCTGCAAAATTAGGAATACGGTTCTCAACAGCTTTCAGGAAAGCAAGCATCGGCAGAAATGCTCCGTTAAATGCAGGAATATGATAATAGTAGAATGGAAGTTCCGGTGCTCCGGCGGCAATTTCTTCGCAGTACTTTACCAATTCTTCTATCCGTCCGATTTTAGGGAAAGGAGGTGCCATAGCACCAATTCCCCAAGCTCCGATTTTCTGTGCGTGTTCCGCCAACATCCGACTCGACTTTACACAGCAACTACCCACGTGCACAATCACTTTAAAATCTCTCGGTGCAACTTCCATCCAGCGTTCCGCCAGTTTCATCCGTTCTTCATCGGTCAGCATATAGCCTTCTCCGGAGGAGCCATTGATAAAAACACCTTTCAAACCATTTTTTATAAGCAATTTTGCATATGCCTCGATAGGTTCATAATTTACTTCTCCATTTTCATAAAACGGAGTAAAAGGGGCATTGATTAATCCTATAATCTTTTCCATCATATAATTTTTTAAGTTCAATATATTTAGTTATTTCTCTATTTAATTCACGGGGACATCTATCCCCTTGTCCGATAAGCCCGGTCCGCCACCGCTTGTGTAACCACAACTTTCACCTGTTTGCCATGCGGAAATCCAAAATGAATATAAATCGGCTTTATTCAGATAAAACTTTAACCGAATCATTCTTTCCTTTAAAGATTCCAGTTCCGAATGCTTCTTCCATGAAATCATTAGTTTTGTCTTATCCGTATTTTTTATCTGTATGCAATCCTTTTTTGTGAATCCTTCCAGAGGTTGCCCGTTTTCTTCTAAGACTTCCACTGCTAAAGTTCCTTTCACATCTGCATTGACAAACAGGTATTTTCCATCTTTCGGAATCAGAGTTCTTACTATCACATAGCCTTCTTTCTTTTCCGATCTCATAGAGACAAAGCCATCCCGACGGAGTGTTGCCAATCCGGTGGCAAAGTTCGAATCATGCTTGGGTTTGCTATTATAGCGTCCACTGACATAGAAATAAAGAGAGTCTCCCACAATGAGAGGATTGCCCGCAGTGGATTGCACATTACCAGCATTCCATGCATGAAAATCTTCACTTACCGGAAGGAAAGCAGTTTTGTTCTCCCGGTTCCAATGGAAACCGTCTTTGCTCCAGCCTATCAATACTTCATTTCTTTTTTGAATATTCAAACTGTCGCAAATATTATTCTCCGGTCCTTGCCAAACTGTAAAATATCCCAGCATATATCCTTCATAGGGCATTGCTTCATGGTTATATATCTGTGGACGCAATTCCGAAAATTGAGGATGACGCGGGTCATCGTCGTCGGCATGAAACCAATACCGGATAAATTTGTCACTTTGGTTATCATATACCCTGTGTGCCAGACTAACCAACATTTCCGGGTCTTCGTGTTCCAAATAATTACGTGAACGACGGTAAATGTCATTTATTGTTTTCAACGATAAAATATACTTGCCGCGGAACGGATCATAATAAGCCGCACAGCGGTCGTACAGTTCACCTGAAAGTGCTTGGGGAGCACTCCAGTGAATCCCATCGGAAGAATATTTGAGTTTCATACTGACAGTGGAGCGATTATTAAATTCTACAACAAACATTTTATAACGTTTGGCAGAATCTTTCTCAAATTTGTCTAGCAATACCGAAACGCAATCATGTTCCAGCGTATCCACTATATTTGTGCCCGGAACAATAGTAAGTTCCGGCTTTATCCAGTTCTTTCCGTCCGAAGACTCTGCGTAGCAGGTGACAAGTCCTAATAACTTGCCACCACCGGCAGAATACCACATCTTAAACTTCCGATCCGTTTCATCATACCATACCCCGCCGCTGAAAGGAGCGGCATAGGGGTCTCCGTTTATATTCAGTTCCCATTTCTTATCGGCTTTCAGAACAGGATTACCTGAATAATAAAGAGGAAGATGATGTATTCGTTGGAGATCTGTTTTCTCAATTTCTATCGTATCTACAAAAAGTATGCGGCCAGGTTGTCCTTTTATCAACCCTGCATATACGAAGGATAAGAGAATGACCAATGATAAATATCTCTTCATAATTTTCCGGTTAGCAGGATTGTCACTTTTGTAAACCGGTACGTTGGGGATTCTGTCCTTTCATAGGCCATGCAGAGTCAGCATAGGAAGTTGCTCCTGACGAGATACATACCATATCCGATGCACCTGCCACAGCTTCGATTCCCACATATAAATATCCTTTTGAGTCCATCACCGGGCTGGAGAAACATTTGACTCCCAATTCGGCGGAAGCTAGCAAGCTACCATCCTGCTTCACAATATAGTAAACGGCTTTATCCGAAATAATGTGGATATATCCTCTGTTATCAATCACCGGAACGCAGTTGTTTACATCATCTGTCGTAGCGTAATGCCATTTCAGAGAACCGTCTGTATTCAGAGCGACAACACCTGCCGAAACTTCATCGGCAACCGTTTTTCCGCCATTGGCATAAATTGTTCCATCTGCACCGATTGCAACACCACCGTTGATTATAGCTCCCGGAGTTTTATATACCCATTTTTCTGTTCCATCAGGATTCAAAGCTACTATGGCACCACCTGTAGTCAGTTCGGCTACGGTATAGATTGTTCCGTCCGCTCCTACCGTATAGGAGTTTCCCTTTAATGCTGTACCGCCCAAATCTTTCTGGTACACAAACTGTTGAGCACCCGTAGCGAAGTCATAACCGAAATATCCGTTTTTACCGGAAGAACCGAAATAAATCGTTCCATTCTTAGATAAGGATACACCGGACAATACTTCCATATCCAAAGCTATTTCTTTGATAACATTACCTGCCGGGCTCAAGACAATCAATTTCTTACCTCTATGTCCGAAATAGATATTACCTGAAGCATCAATAGCCGGAGTCACTGCGTATAAGTTAGAATCTGCGGCTTTATATGCCCATTTCATACTACCATCACTTCCTACGGCAAACAGGAATAATGCGCGGGGATGTTCCGCACCCGCCGGTTTCAAGTCACGGACTGTTATGTATATATCTCCATTGGGTCCTACGGTCGGACTTGCATATACCATACTGGCTCCGCCGCCGGGATTCAGTTCGTTCATCTTGGCGGTCACATCGAATGCCCATCTTTGAGCCCCATTGGAAGTATCATAAGCGAACAGTTTCACATCAAAAGCTCCGGTAGAAGTCTGATCGGTTATCATGTAAACAGTCTTGCCATCTGCTGATAATGCAGGTGAAACGGTGTTTTCAATCGGGCCACCCATCTCCTTTTGCCACATCACATTAATTGCTTTTGCGGGGTCCAGAATCGTGAGATCTTTCTTTGCACTGGCACGTAATCCGTTATTGTCAGTAACGGTCAGTTTGATGGTAAATGTGCCATCCGACTGATAGATAAAGGTAGGATTCTGTTCCATTGAAACAGACTTTGCCGCATCTCCGAATTCCCATAGCCAAGACACAATCTGATTTCCCTCATCGGGAATGGAAGCATCTTTAAAGACAGCAGTCTGTCCCAATTCGTACATATCTTCACCGATGGTGAAGTCTGCTTTTGCCGCAGTGTTATAATATACTTTATCTTCTTCACATGAAGAAAACAGAAGAATACAAATCAATGATACTAAATAAGTTACTTTATTCATAGCATTTACTTTTTAATTGGTTTTATCTATTCCGGAAATATTCAGTCCTGGACCTCCACCCGCAGTATAGCCCATACTTTCCCCATTCATGGAAGGAGAAATCCAAAAAGCGAAAATTTCACCATTGTCAATATAGAATCTCACTTTTATTTGTTTGTCTTTAAGAGAGGCTAACGAAGTATTGCCGGTCCATTCGATCCTGGCTTTTACATTATCACCTTTAAAGACTTTGCAGTCGTCTTTGGAGAAGCCTTCGATTACTTTATTATCGGAGTCTAAAAGTTCAACTTTCATTTCTCCTGCAACGTTGGCATTCACAAAGAAGTAAGAACCATCAAATTTCAGTAAGGAGGTTTGCAACTCCCCTGTTCCTTTCATAGATGTAAATCCATCCCGGCGAAGCATAGCCAGTCCGGTGGTGGTGATTTCTTGTGTTCCTCTCAAACGTCGGCCACTCAAGTAGAAATAGAGCTTATCGCCCACAATCAACGGAGTTCCGGCCACAGATTGTAAATTACCCTGATTCCAGGCATCCGATGAGGTCGTGTTCACTGCATGGAAAGGATTCATGTCTTCACGAAACCAACTATATCCATCCCGGCTATACCCTACCATTATCTGGTTTCTCTTAATCACATTATCAGATGCACAGACATCATTTTCCGGACCTTGCCAAACGGAGAAGAATCCCAGCATAATACTTTCATAAGGAATGGCATCCTGATTGTATATTGCAGGAGCGATGTCTGGATAGTCAGGATGACGTTGTTCATTGGCCCATGGACCGAACCAAAACGCACTCAATAGGGCTTCTGCTTTCTTTGTACCAGCCTGTGGATCGATATTTTCATTATAATCTCTGGCACGTACTAATTTGTTTGCATCTACCCGGACATTGTGCCGCATACTATATACCCATACGTTTCTGAACGGATTTTTATAGACTGTGGAACGGTCGGCAATCGGTTCCGATTGGGTTGCAGCACGCCACACTTTACCATCTGAAGAAGTTTTATAATTATATCTCCATTTTCCGGCTTCCCTCGCCACTAAAAACATTTTGTATCTTTTCGAAGCATTACTTTCCTGTTTGTCTACCCAAACAACAGATGCATCACGTTCGGAGTTATAATCAACAATATTGGTTCCGGGCACGACCGAAAGAACCGGTTTTGTCCAGTTAATACCATCCGTCGATTCGGCATAACAAGTCACTCCTGCTCCGCTGGTTGCATAAGAACCACCACCTGCCATATACCATATCTTGTATTTTCCCTCCTTTTCGTCATACCACACTCCATCGCTGAATGGAGCGGCAAAGGCGGCACCTTTTGTTCCGGTTTTCTCCCATTCCTGATCCGGTGTCAATATCGGATTGCCCGAATAATATTCAGGATAATAGAAAGTACGTTTCAGATTGGTGGATTCTATCAGGAAATTATCTACGAACAACTGGCGTCCTATCGAAATATGGATGACAGAAGGTTTGTCCGACAGATAAAAAGGAGACATCCCTTTTTCCAATTCGGACGAAGAGGAACGTACCGGAGGCCATTGCTCGGGTAAACGAATTCCATTGTATAGTAACCGTGGGTCGGCCGGCTCTTCGTCGGGCGGAACTACTACCGGTGGATTGTCACCTCCACCCGAAGTATCATCGCTATCACCACAGGCTATCAGCATACAGGGTAGCCAAAAGAGTAATGTATAAAATAAATATTTCATAGTCCTTTATCCTTTATTGATTCGCAGGGACATCTATACCACTGGCAGACAGTCCGGGTCCGCCACCGCTTGTATATCCACGACTTTCACCTGTTTGCCATGGAGAAATCCAAAATGCGTAAATATCAGCGTTATCCAAGTAGAACTTCAATCGGATGGGTTTCCCGATGAGCGATGCTATATCCTGGTGTTTCTTCCATGTAATCAGTTGTTTGGTTTTATCTGTCTTCTTCACGGGGACGCAGTCTTTCCGGGTAAATCCTTCCAATGGATTTCCATCTGCATCCAAGACTTCGACGAACATACTCCCTTTTACGTCTGCATTGACAAAGAGGTACTTGCCATCAAAACTAAGATTCTCGGTCAGCAGGTATCCGCCTTTGTCTCCATGCATGGAGACAAAACCATCCCTGCGCAAAGTTGCCAGTCCCGTAGAAGTATAGCTGTCCCACATAATCTCGTTTTTTTGTCGTCCACTGGAATAGAAATAGAGTGAATCCCCCACTACTAAAGGCACACCGTTGATAGACTGCATATTGCCCCAGTTCCACGCTCCATCCGTCTCATTCACTGCCATGAAAGGCTTGAAAGAGGGACGGTAGAAATGGAAACCGTCACGACTGTACCCCAGGAAGATTTCGTTCTTCTTCTGGATACCCAGTTTGGCACAAACTCCATTTTCCGGGCCTTGCCATACACTGTACAGTCCCAGCATAACGCTTTCATAAGCGATGGCATCGAAATTATAGATGCCCGGATCTACTTCCGGAAACTCCGGGTGGCGTGGCTCCTTATCACTTGGAGTAAACCAATAGACTATATTTTTATCGGGTACTCCTTTTCGGATACGATGTGCAAAACTTATTGCTTCTTCAGGGTTTTTGTTTTCCAGATAGCTACGCGAGCGGGAAGATACGTTGGTTCCATAACGCATACTTAATGCCCAGACATCACGGAAAGGATTGTAGAATACGGATGAACGGTCGTATAAATCACCGGATTGCGCCACTCCTTCTCCCCAATGAATTCCATCGGACGAATATTTCAGGACAAACTGCCACCGACGGTCAGTGGGACGGCGTTCTACATTGAACATTTTATATCGTTTAGACGGATCTCTTTCCCGTTTATCCAACCAAATAGTGGCTGCATCACGATTACAGGTGTCTACGATATTGGTTTGGTCCCAAATATCCAGTGTTGGTTTTGTCCAGTGTTTACCGTCTTTAGATTCGGCATATCCTGTATAGAATGTCTGATTGTCTCCTTTATGGAGAACACCCGCACCTGCCAGATACCACATTTTGAACTTCTGGTCTTTTTCATCATACCATATCCCGTCACTGAAGGGAGCTGCATAGAGTCCCCCTTCGGTTGTCTTCTCCCATTCTTTGTCTGGTCCGAGTACCGGGTTTCCTTCGTAGAACCGGGGAGTATGGATAATCCTTTCCAGGTTGGTTTCTGCAATCAGAAATGAGTCAACAAATAACTGTCTACCTACATTTACAGAGATAACTTCAGGTTTCTGCTTTAGATAAGGCACTGGCATATCTTGTGCCTTTTGTGGCTCCCCATAACGGGGAGGCCACTGTTCAGGCAAGTGTATACCATTGTAAAGTACTTCTGTTTGGGCAATAGTCAGGCCCGGTACTAACAAACTGAAGAGTAGTACCGCCATATTTTTTATATTTATCATGCTAGTTCTTTCTTATTTAATATCCCGGATTATTTTCTGTGATATAAGGGTTAGAATTCACTTCATTAATAGGAATCGGCAACCATTCATGTTTGTTGGTGACAAATCCTTTGAAATCATCTGCAGATACGAATTTCTTGAAGTTAGGATCGGATTCCTGCAACTCTGCAAAGCGGCGGGATAGTTTGCCCCAACGGAGTAAATCATAGAAGCGATGTCCTTCTAAAGCAAATTCAAGGATTCTTTCATTCTCAATATCAGTCATGGTTACAGAAGGCAAATCGCTAAGGTTGGCACGTCCGCGTACTTTATTCACTGCCTGCAAGGGAGTCATGTCCGACGCTTGTGCGCCACCGCTTACGACGGCTTCCGCATACATCATCAATACATCTGCATAACGGATATACCGCCAGTTCACACCGTGCGCGCGAGGCTGATTATAGACATATTCTTTGACACCCGCACCTACCCCTATCAGTTTGGGAGTACCATCCGCTTCTGTCTGTGTAGGCATGGAACAATCAATACCTTTCTTTATACCTGCTTTAAATGGATGTGCCAATGGATTGGATACGGTGGCAAACCCTTCTTTTCCGTTCTTTGCCGGGTAAAGTTCTTCCCATTTGTAGCCGCCGGGACCTTTCAGACGTACCGACTGTCCGCCGGCATCTTTTCTCAAATGTATATTCGCGTCCAAGTCATTGAATATCATTGTAGAGAACATACGGATATCAGTGTTACCGTCCTTATCTATGGAATTTACAAATGCATTGTAAAGCCAATTATGCACTACTCCTTCATAACCTACTCCTGCTCCCGGCAGCATCAAACCACGTGAATCGAATGCCAGACCGGAAGTGGCAAGTCCCGGATTGAATCCCGCATTGTCCACATCGCCCAGGAACTGGAATTCAAGAATGGATTCTTCGTTATTCTCGTGGGCAACATCGAAATTATCTGCATAATTATTGGTCAGGTCATAAGCTCCATACTTTCCATCTATAATATCGGCAAATTCTTTGGCGGCTTCACTGTAAAATGTAGTCTTATCTTCACCATAATATGATTCGATTCCACTACGATAGAGGTAGGCTTTTCCCAATAAAGCGGCTGCAGAAGCTTTTGTTACACGACCTGCATTTTTGCTGTCCCAGTATCCTTTTGCGGGTAGCAATTCTTTGGCATGTGACAGGTCTTCCTGAATAAAATTCCATACAGCGGCAGGTTTCTCCAACGGACGTACATAGTCATCACCATTTCGCGGCATCTGTCTGATCGGAGATATATTCCGGAAATTAATCAATAAGTAATAGTGCGCAAATGCTCTCCAAAAATAGGCTTCCCCCATGTATGCATTCCGTAGTTCCTCATTACCACTGAAGTCAACAGACGGAGCTGTTTCAATGATATATGACGCTTGAGATGCAGTAGTGTACATCAATGTATAAGGCTGTTCGATAGTGTAGTAACTGGCATTGAGGTCTGCCCCGAACATACCCGGTTTCCCATAATCCGAGTTGGATGATGCTTCATCAGAACGGATAATCGTTGTTTTGGAACCGGAAGCTCCCAGGCAACGCTGCGTAGACATATACCCGTACATAGTCATCACTGCGTCATTTACAGCAGACGGACTGGTGAAATAAGCTCCCATACTCGGCTGATTCGGATTAATTGCCAAATCATCGAAGATGCCATTACATCCGTGTAATATCAAGCCGCCTGCCAAGATTAATGCGGCATATACTTTCTTATAGTTTTTCATATAAATCATATTTTTAGTTATCAGAATGATGCGTTAAAACCAAAGGTAAATGTTCGGGCATTGGGATATGAACTGATGTCAATACCACGTGAAAACAATACGTTCGAACTAACTTCGGGGTCGTAACCTGAATATTTGGTAAGCGTAAACAGATTCTGTACGCCTGCATACACGCGCAGTTTGTTGAATCGAATCGCTTCCAACCACTTTTTAGGTAATGAATAACCCAACTGAAGGTTCTTCAAGCGTAAATAGGAACCGTCTTCCACATAAAATTCACTGGGCAATGAATTTCCGCCACTTGTATTTTGAGTTTTCATGATAGGTATACCTGTATTCTTATTTGTCTTTGTCCATCCATTCAAGGCATCCTTGACTACGTTGTTAGAGTAGTCGAAGTAATAGGTATACTTTTTCTGATTGAATATATCATTTCCTTGTACTCCCTGGAAAAAGACGGTCAAGTCAAAGTCTTTGTACTCCATATTGATATTCAGACCGTATGTGAAATCAGGGATAGGATTACCCAAAATCACTTTGTCATTGGCATTGACTACTCCATTCTTGTCCGTATCCGCAAAGATGAAGTTTCCTTCCGCATCAAAGCCTTCTATCTTGTAGCCATAAAACGAACCGATAGCTTCTCCCGGCATGGTAATGGAAGGTGCATCGCTGAAGTAACTGGACATTGCACCGGAAGTAATCGGCTGTACGTTTTCTCCCAATGACAACACCTTATTTTTCAACGTTGCGATGTTGAATGTTGCGTCTATATGAAAGTCTTTCGTCAACTGTTTCCTGTAATTCATCATAAACTCCCAACCTGTATTCTTTACGGAAGCTGTGTTTACATACGGTTTCTCACGGGAACTGTTAATTTCAAAGATTTGTCCGGAAGACAGGTTCAAGTCGATTTGTGCCAGCAAATCCACATTTTTCTTCACGAAATAGTCCAGAGATAAAGTCAGGTCATTATTGAAGAAACCCAGTTCGATACCAATATCCGTAGTCTTTGCAGTTTCCCATTTCAGATCTTTCGATTTCAGATAGGCAGCGCGTCCTGTCACATAGCGTTCTCCACCCACAGTGTAAGGAATAGGTCCATAAGCTATGGCATCGAAATTATAAGGGTTGAGAAAATTAGCTCCCAATTCACCATAACTGGCTCTAATCTTTAATTTACTCATTACGGGATTTTGGAACCACTTTTCCTGATGCACATTCCATCCGGCAGAAACAGAGGGGAAGTAACCTACTCTATTATCTTTGTGGAACTTAGAAGACTCATCGCGACGAACGCTTAGAGACAACAGATACTTATTGTCATAGTCATAGTTCACACGGGCGAAGAAAGAAAGCAATGCCGCATTACTGTCACCTGCCGAAATTTTACCATCCTCATTCTGGAATCCGGTAATATCCGTTCCTCCCAAATCGTTAATCGTGGAGTTAGTCATGTAGCGATAATATTCTCTCATCCAACTTGTACCCAGTAAAGCGTCTATGGAATGAAGAGCGAATGTTTTATTGAAAGTCAGTAAGTTGTCAATCGTGTAAGTGAATTCTTCACCTCTTGTTTCGGATACGCTATTACGTGTGTTTCCATAATCTTTATCAGGAGTTCCATCTGAATTCCATTTGGTGTAGTATTCAGGAGTATGCGTGTAATTATGCTTATTACTATAATTTCCACTTAATGATAATTTATATTTTAATCCTCCCCAAATATCCAGTTGGGCATTCAAAGAACCGATCAAATCCGTTACTTTATTAAATTGATCCGTATAATGCAATGGAGCTATTTTATTCTGCGCCTTGCCATCTTCAGGATTGATGTAATAATCGGGGCCACCGGAAGTAAATCGTCCCTGCTCGTCGTAAATAGGTAGCGTCGGCAATGCGATGTTGAAAGCCGTTGTAGGGGTCTTGTCCTTATGGGTTAATCCGAGAGTTTCGGTAAATGAGAACCGACCTTTTTTATAAGAGGTATTCAAGCGGAAGTTATAACGTTTGTAATCCGAATAGATTGTCATACCTGTTTGGTCAAGATATCCCAAGCTTGTGCTGAAAGTTGAATTATCACCACCGCCTGCAATACTGGCATTCAAGTTCCATACCGGAGCAAATTGAATCCATTCTTTTGACCAGTCAGTATTCAGGTTCGGATTCGTCGGATTGTCATTTTCCGGTGCATGGGGCAAACCGCTATTATCCGCTACCATATTCGCAAAATTTCTCCATTCTGCTGCATTCAGAAAATCCGGGATGTTGGTAGGCGTTTGGAATGCAAACGAACCGTCTATCTGAATAACGGGTTTACCGGATTTTCCTTTCTTTGTAGTAATCAAAACAACACCATTGGCCGCACGTGAGCCGTAGATGGCAGCTGCCGCACCATCTTTCAGAACTTCGATGGATTCAATGTCATTGGGATTTAATGAGCTTAATCCGGCATTACTGAATGCACCGTCAATCACATACAACGGTTCGGTAGCACCAAAAGAAGCAGCACCACGAATCACTATATTTACATCTGCTCCTGCCACACCAGCTTGCTGTACGATGTCCACACCCGGAGTACGTCCTTGCAAGGTCGAAGCAACATTGGAAGATACCTGTTTGCTGATTTCCTGGGAAGAGATGGAAGCGACGGCACCTGTCAGGCTCGATTTCTTCTGCACACCGTAACCAACTACCACCACTTCATCCAGCACTTCCGTATCGTCTTGCAACTGAATAGAATATGAATTCTTACTTCCTACCCTTACTTCCTGTGTTTTATAACCAATATAACTAACAGCTAAAAGTGCATCTGCCGGGGCATCCAGTGTAAAGTTACCGTCCACATCTGTCACAGTACCTGTCCCCATTCCTTTTATCAAAACACTGGCACCAATCACTGGTTCTCCTTTGGCGTCTGTCACTGTTCCTGTTATCTTCTTATTTTTCAGATTTCCCACTGATGCAATGGAGGCTTCTTTTGCTTTCAGGTATATCTTCTTTTCCCCAATTTCATAAGCCACATTTGTACCCGCAAATAACTCATCTAAGACTTTAGAAAGGTCTTTGTCTTTTGCCTGGACGGAGACAATTCGTTCGGGATTGACAATCGTACGACTGTAAGCCACCGTAAGTCCTGTTTGTTTGGTAATGAGCGAAAATACTTTCTCCAACTTGACTTGCTGAAGATTCATTGTTATTTTTTGAGCTGATGCCGCAAGGCTTACAGCAAAGCTCAATAACAATACAAGCAATACTCTGTTCTTCATACTTAGTTTGTTTAAAGTTATAAATTGATTCTTAATCTCTTTGTATTTAGTGGACACACGAGATTAAGAAGCGGGTGAGGCAATATACGTTTTTTTTCGAAGTTTTTTTGTTTATCAAAAAGTTAATCCAGCTAGTTCCCTTATTTACAATGAGATACTATTCATTATTTATGGATAAGAAAAAAAGAAATAGAAACAAAAAAGTCCTTCCGGTTTTCATTCGGAAGGACTTTTTATAATTATTAATTATTATCACTTGGGATGATGTCACTATCCCGATGATATAGTGACGCTATCAGTCGGCAATACCGACACTATGACAACAGGATAGCGTCACTATGTTTTTTCTCGGAAATCTAATAAATTTCCTTATGTACCAACTCGTCAAAAAGCTTTGCATACTTTTCTGCAACCGCTTCAGCGAATATCTTTCCTCTCTCGGCAGAAGCTCCTCTTGGGTCGCCTACACCAGTATCTTCAGATATCTTTTTCCAGTTTCTGGGAATCCATGCAACTTTTTCGTTCAAAGACTGTATGGCAAATGTTTTATATTCACCTGGTCCGGCTTCTTCCAAATTCACCAATTCGGGATGATAATGCATCATTACCGACGTTTCTAGTTCGTCCGCATGGTCGCCCGGATTCTCAAAATAATCTTTTGCTTTCAATACAGTGTACCATTCACTCGATGCAATCAGGAAATCGGGATAGTCTACGGACAGGTCACGAATCATGCTCTTGAATGTATTCCCGCCATGGCCATTGATAATCACTAATTTCCGAATACCTTGGGCGTAAAGAGAAGACACAATATCAGCCAGTATAGCCTTTTGCGTTTCATAACGGGTATGAATACAGAATGGCAGTTCCCGTTGTCCCGGATTCTGGGAACCCATCCCCACAGGTGGCATTACCATACAATTTACATTATATTTATTTTGAGCTATCAAGGCGGCATCTACTGCTACATCATGAGAAAGAATACAATCCGTCATATAAGGCAGATGTAAGTTATGAGGTTCAGTAGCTCCCCATGGCAATACCACGATGTCATATCTCCTATCTTTTACTTTTCCATAACAAGATACAGACAAATCAACTTCTTTATTCATATTATACTTTTTATTTAAGTGCTTATACTATTTCATTTTCACGATGACTTCTTTTTTATCTTCATTATAATCGAATTTCACCGGAGCAATCTTTTCCAGATCCATCAGTACTTTTTCCAGTAAAGTATTGTCGGATGTCAAAGTATACACATAGGTCAAGGCACGTTCATCTTCTATCTTAAAATCCACGTCATACCAGCGGTTCAACACTTTGATTACTTCCGGCAGCGGGGTGTCTTTAAATACGATCACATTCTGTTTCCACATTGACAAACGGCGCATATCATCCATTCTGGAAATAGTGCATTCATTGCTCTCCTTATTATAGATCAATCTTTCGCCGGGACGCACCGGATATTTCTTTTCAGTAGGAAGAGCCAGATTTATGTTTCCTTCATCCAGACATACCACAATGTCTTTGTTTTCCGGATAATCCTGTACGTTGAAAGAGGTTCCCACTACCTGAATCGCAGGACCATTCAGATTGACAATGAAAGGACGGTTTTTATTCTTGGCTACCACAAAATAGGCTTCTCCTTCAAGAAAAACTTCGCGGGTGTTCAAAGCAAATTTCTTTGGATATTTCAGCTTCGAATCAGAATTGATATACACCCTTGTTCCATCCTGGAACATGATTTGTATCCGTTCTCCTTTGCCTACAACGACTTCTTCATATTCAGAAGTTCCGAACAGGTCAACTTTAGAGTTCAGTTGTATATAGAATCCGATAATAAATAGTACGGGTATCAACACTGCCGCCACTCTGAAGCAAATGCGTTTCAGTTTTTTCACCCGAATATTCTTTCGTATCTGTTCTAACATCTGCCTGGAAGGAATATCATGATTCACATACAAATCTGCTACTTCATTTTTTATCAATTCCGAATCCCGTGTCATTGCAGCTTCCAGATAGTCACTGCCTTCTTCGGTGGTAAACCATTCGGCTACTAACTTTGCATCTTCCGGGGTAGCAATTCCTGCCAGTACTTCTTCTATTTGTTTATCTGTAGGTCTATTCATCTTTATCACTTTATTAAATGGACACTCAAAACAGTCATCAGAGTGGTAAATACAACAATTATTAACATCTTACTTAAATGAATACGGAGAAGTTTCAAGGCTTCCGAATAATGCGTTTTGATGGTATTTATGGATAAGTTCATCCGTTCCGCTATCTCCTGATTCGTCAGTTCCTCCTGAACTTTCATTAAACAGATTTCCCGCTTCTGTGCAGGAAGCATATCTACTGCCTTATAAAAGCTGGACATCAATTCTTTCTTCTCTAAATTCTCTATCAGATTATCTTCGTAAGGTGAAGCAGCTTGTGCCATCTCATAGTTCTTTGCAATCGCACTGTTTTCATTACGAATCAAGTTTAAGACATAATTTTTTGTCATAGTGAATAGGTAATTCTTCAGGCTGATTCCAACACGCAGTTCTGAACGGAATTCCCACAAACGGGTGAAGACATGCTGTACAGCATCTTCTGCCATATCGGAACTCATTAAATAACGGTAAGCCAATACATACAATAGTTTATGGTATCTTTCATAAGCTTGGGTGAAAGCTCTTTTATCGCCTTGTTCGATCAAGGCAAAGAGTTTTTCATCATCTGTATTAGTATATGGAACAATCTTGTTTTGCATTCTTCGGATTTTGTTTATTTGTTTCCAAAAGAACAAAAAGTGTATTACTTGCTGCTATCTTTATAAAGAGCAAATGTAGCAAATAACTTAGAAAACCTAAATGTATTTACGAAAAAAGTCCCTGATTAACAATCTCCACTATAAAAGAGGATCCGTTAATCAAGGACTACTCCACTAACTAATTAACAATGAATTATAAATGATAGGTAACAATTCTTTCTTCGGGTGAATCAATCCAGAGACGCCACACTCCTTCCGATACTTTCTCCGGTGTTCCGATATTTGCTTTGGGCGGACGACGACTATTGATTGTCAGATAGCCTTTTCCTTCTGTTGCTTTCACTTTCATCATTTTGCCATTCATATAGATATGGATATCGCCATTCGGAGTGGGTACAGTACCCTCCATCCATTTCAGTCCTCCCAATACAGGAGCGATAGTAAACTCCTTATATCCTTCTTTCACTGGTTTCACACCCAAATAATATTTGCCGAGCAGATAGATAGGACTTGCTCCCCAGGCATGACACAGACTCTTGCCATAAGGACGGCCGTACATGGCAAGATGTTGCGTTCCAGTTTCTTCAGGGTTGTATTTTTCCCAGAAAGAGGTAGCACCCTCCTTCAACATACCGCCCCAATAAGCTTTCATTTCCTTCATGACAGCCTCCTGTTCACCCAGAGCACAAAGAGCTTCCAATTCATAAAAACGCATATAAGGCGTTGTGATTTTCAGAATGCTGTCATTCAGAAGAACAGAGTTCTTGATGGCTTGCTGCTTATCTGCGTTCAGATACTGGAAGAATACAGAAAACATATTGGCATAACGCGTCACAGCATCACTTTGCTGACCATTCACACGATTATGTACAAATGCCTGTTTTTGATTGTTCCAGAAAGTAGGTTCTAACTTTGCTTTCAGAGCAGCAGCCAGCTTCTCATACTTCTGCTTCCCAATCTCATCCCCGACTAAATCAGCACACAAAGCCATTGTTTCCAGACTTCTGCAAAATAAAACTTGCTCAAAAGAAAGTTCTCCTTTTTTATCCAGATAGCCGTCCGCCCAGTCCACAAATACCCAGTCACCGGTCATACCTTCCACCATGCCATTTTTATTTGTACGTCCCAATACATAATCCATCATCGTTTGCATACGTGGATACAGTTGGTTGACAAAGTGGCGGTCGCCACTATACATATAATAATCATATACGCTAAGGAACCAATAGAAAGTATAGTCCATGATCGTATTGCTGTGGCTGGTCACAGGATCTTTGCCACGAAGCAGCCAGATCGTACGTTTCACGGATTCACTATCGAAGAAAAGATAATAATTCATCAGATAACTTTGGATAGCATCACCACTCCATACCCAGCGGTCACGTTTGATACCGTCAATAAAGAACTCGCGCGTAGTGAGATGCATAGTATAAGCCCCCACTTCCCAGATACGGTTCAATTCTTCATCATTGCAACGGAAACTTCCACGATACTCTTCAGGAAGATATTCATATTGCATGGATACTTCTCCTATTTGTACACCCGGTTCGTGGGTAACATAGACATATCGAAAAGCTTTACTGTTCTCCAACGTATATTCGTTATCAGAACTATTTAAAGGAGAAGTGCTGCGGATGGCGAGGTCAGTCACTTGTCCCGGCTCTAACAACAGTTTGTCCAAAGTTTCACAATATGCTTTATCTTTTGCTTCTTCCGGACTTTCACCATAATAAATCTCTATTTTTCCTTTTCCGGAAAGATTCTTCAATGTGATGAATCCGAATGTCTCTTTTCCAAAATCATAAAGAATACCTCCTTCAGCCTGTGCTGTCTTCGCAACAGGTTGCTTCGGTTCACGCATCAGACTGAATTGGGAAGGAAGTTGGGTAGCCCCGTCAAAGTTCCAGCATCCGGCATCCATATAGATCGTAGCAGATGTATCACTGGCTTTTCCGCTCTCGTCAATCCATTCTTTATCTTCGTATGTCACTCGCCAGGAGGAATCAGAATTCACCGTCTTCCCTTTCACATAAATAGTGGGAGGAGTAGCCTGATTCCAGACTTTGATGTTCAAGCTATGTTTACCGGCAGGAAGAGGCATCGTCTCCGGCATACCGAATTGAAGTTTTCCATCCAGCTTGACATTATACTTTCCTTCCGCAGCAATAAAGATCTCTTCCGGCTCGGAAAGATTCAGTTGCTTGCTGAACTCTACGACTACATAATGACTGTCCGTTTTCCAGAAAGGAGGGAAAAATGCCCCCCGTTCCGTACGACGGTTGTTCATTTGATTTCCCAGCCAGATTTCATAATCTCCCGGATACCAGATCCAGGTCTGGGCAAATGTGCTGCTTGCCAAAGACAAGGCACTAAGCAATATCATATATTTCTTTTTCATTATTCTTACTATTATTAACTGACTGTGTTATAAGAAACAATTCGTTCTACAATAGTTGATGTTTAGTTCCACATCTGTGGAACGAACCGCATATTGCAGTTAAATGATTTACCAATCACTATCGAATATTCAGCAAATCCTTGTATTCTGCTTCCAATCCTGCACGTTCACGAATAGCATCATCCACTTTCGGACCATTATTCTCCCATACATTTCCGGGACCATTGGCATTTTGCAGATACTTCTCTCCCTCCGTCCAATTGTCACGAACAGTGATGAAAGAAGAACCCTCATCCGTATAAAGATAGAACCAATGATTAGGATCGTGCACGTAACCCGGTTTATAGATACTATGCACACAATTCTCCGTTACATAGCTTTTAGGCTGTGAACCGAGCGTGTAAACACCCGCTACATCATACATGTGTTTCGCATAATGATGAATCAGATTTGCATGAACTCTGTTATTACGCATACAATTCACAGTTTGTGTCCATCCCCAACCAAGACTGATGCCACTATAAGGAACTTCACTGATTTCATTATGCTCGATATTAATATCACTCACATACCCCGCAGCAATGGCGAGACATCCCCAGTCCTCAATCCCAACTTCCGTGAAATAGCAATTATTGATTTGCTGGTGTGTGCATACTTCCCGGCGGTCAGCAGGATCATAAGGCAAATGCGTTTCGTGAGCAGACGGAGAAAAACTACCGACCAGCAAACCATTTCCTGCAATATCGCGAAAGAGACAACCACGAACAATACCGCCCTGCACCGCTTCTTCATAATCCAGTCCGGTAGAACCCAAATGTTCAAATTGGCAACGCTCAAAATCAATCTGCCTGGCAGCAGCTATCCGGACAGCAGCCGCAGGACGACCCAACCATCCTTGATTATCCAACGGATGATTCAGATAATCCCGTTGCATCTTCGGATCAATCCGGTACCCATCCGTCAGATACATACCTGCCTGAAGAGGCACATGTCCTTTCTCTGACGGACGCAGCCATGTAGTATAAGAAAAAGTAATTTTCTCAAAACGAATATGACACACAGGACGATCCAAAGTACCTTCTACCTGCACTAACGTCTCAACGGCGGGTACCATCACTTCCGCCTCCTGCATCTTCTCTCCTTCCCGTGGATAATAATACACTTTGCGGGCATCCATATCGTGATACCATTCACCCGGTACATCCAATAGCTCACGGGCATTCGTCAGATAGAAAGCAGAATTATGTCCGTCCGTCGTCACCATTGGACGCGGCCAAGGATGTTCAAACTGAATCCGGCTTTCCGGCTGATGGAAACGTACTGCCGCACTATCTCCCTGCACCTCAATAGACCGAATCCGAAGATTGGCCACACACCACATCTGATGGATTACCATCTCGGCATATTCAGTCTTCATTTTTCCCTTATGATCCATAAGTCTGTGCACCGCAACTGCAGGAACATAAAGAATTTCATTCTTTTCATCCACGCTGCAAATACGGTTCATCTTTTCGAAATCCTCTACATCACGGGCACGGACAGCCTTTTCTCCATTCACCCACAACTGACGGAAATCCAATGGACGCCCATTAAATGCCGGTACATCTGTCACCCAAAGCTTTCCCTGTTTCTTCCAGTCCTTGATACGGACTCCTCCACTCAATATCACCTTTTCATCGGCTACCGAACGGATTACCGTCGGTGATTCCTTTGTCCCACTATCTTCCGGACGGATAAAAACCGGCTCATACAGAGCATACATTCCACCCTCCATATAAACAGTGATTCCTCCCTGCACACGGTCATCTCCTGTCCTCCGCCACTCACGTGCCTGCCGTAAAGCAGCAGTCAGTGTTGCTTTGGGAGACTGGCGGGTTCCATCATTCAAGTCATTACCTTTGGAAGAAACCCATATCTCACCGGACCATAACCAATGACTGCACAAAATACATATAGCCGTTAAAAATAACTTTCTCATCCTCATTTCTTCATTTCTGTATCATGATTTATCTGGCAAGAGGCATCCATACGGTCATTTCTCCTTTTCCTCTATTTCCCCAGGCATAATAAGGAATCAAACGAATATCCACCGTCTTTTCAGCCTGAACTACCGGACGATAAAGTACTCCTTCCCAAGAAGTTGCAGATGCCAGACGCGCTTTACCTTCGAGCGCTACAACCGGACTGCCTTCAATCGTAATCTTCTTCGGAGTCAATTTTATATCAGCAGGGATCAATACATTATCAATCTTCTCTCCATTCGCTATGTCCATATTTTCCAGACAATAAACCAACGGTCCGCGCTTTATGACCACCTGATTACGAATCTCCTCTGCCAACGGATGAGCTTCAAGCAAGCGCACAGGCATATCCATTGCCAGTTCCACTACATCTCCCTTCTTCCATGCACGATTTACTTCCGCATACGAATTTGCCCTCGCATTGATTTGCAGCGGTTGCCCATTCACCGTAAGCGTAGCCTTTTCGCACCATTCAGGGATACGTAAGAAAAGCGAGAAACTACCCGCCTTACGAGGAACTTTATTCAACGTTACACGTACATTTCCATCCCAGGGATAATCCGTCTCCTGCGTCAGAGCTACTTCTCCCTTCTCTTTCCAAGTCGTTGTCAATGTATTTGCTCCATACAGATTACAATAAATCCCTTCCGGACTCAATGTATATGCATAGTTTTGTGCCTGGCACAGTGTACGCAATGTGTTCGGAGGACAGCAGAAACAACTGATATATTCCGTCCGTTCCTTCGGCCAACGAAGCGTGTAAGGAAGATCGGCACTGATACGAAGCGGATTCGTGTAGAAATACTTCTTTCCATCCAGACTAATACCGCTCAATACACTATTATAAAGACAAGTCTCCACAAGATCGGCATATTTCGCATCCCCTGTCACCTCCAGCATCCGCCAGTTGAACAGCATATTACCGATATTGGCACACGTTTCATTGTGAGCAGTGCTATTCGGCAACTGATAGGGACGTCCATAACTCTGATGCACTTTCTGAATACTATCCGGCTCATAACACGTACCATCAGGCGATGTACCATCATAAAGAGCACCGCAAGCACCGGTCACATACATTTTCCGGGTCACGATATCATTCCAGATACTAGTCAGATTCTTCATTAATTGCTGCTCACCGGTTTCTGCATATACATCCGCTACTCCGGCATACAGATAGTTGGCGCGTACGGCATGTCCCATCGCACGATATTGATCGCGGAAAGGAATACGGTCCTGATTATCGTCTGTACCGTTCTCCACCATACCACGGATATCAATCAGATTCTTTGAAAGTTCCAGATAACGGGGATTTCCAGTAGCCCGGTACATTTCAACTACCCCCATATAATGAGAGGGACAAATAGCATTGCGAGCCAGTTCGGCAGAAGCCGTTTCATAAAAATGACAGAGGAAATCCGTCGCTTTCACAGCAGCATCGAAAAGAGTAGTCTTTCCAGTGGCACGACGATGCACAATACCCGCCATCATCAAGTGTCCCAGATTATAAGTCTCAAAGTTCAGCCGATTGGCAAAAGCTCCTTTTTCATTCTCGTCACCTACTTTCGTTCCAATGACCGTTTGTTTATGCTGATCTCCCAATGCATGAGAGTCAATCCCTTTATTCAGTTCTTCAATAACAACAGGCGTATGTATATAACCGTCTGCACGCTGGGCTTTTACAACACAAGTAATAAAGTTATCCATTAATTTGTCCAGCTCCGGATCTTTATTAACTGCATAGACAGAAGCCACACCTTCCATCCATTTATACATATCTCCGTCATGAAATGGAGGTCCCCAATGCTCTCCTTTGCACACCCCGGCAGCAATCTCAAAATTACGGAAACCGTGAGAGATTTCCGGCGTATTCCAAGTGTTCCACATACTTTGCAGGGAAGTCCGGCTAAATACCTGAAAGCGATCTCCCCAGAATCCATCCGTCCAATGTACTGCACCGATTCCGGTATTCGCCATCTTCGCAAAACGGCTCTGACTCATATCCGTCAATCCATTGCTTTGCGCAAGTGCTCCCGTAACGGAGGCGGAAGCTAAAAGAAGTAACAGTTTTATCTGTTTCATTAATATGGATAATTTAAAATTTACACAATATCTTTATAAAAAGACGTGATTATCCGTATTTTGTACTCAATAAAACAAAAAGCGAAGATTGCCAAGCAACCCTCGCTTTCAGTAAAAAATATCTAAACTAACCTTTTATTTCTTGTTTATCAGGCATATAATTCAATCCTGCCTTCCTCGCCTGCGAATGTTGAAACTGTCGGGCAATCTTGTATTCATGTCCCTCTTTCAGTAAATAACTCCCAGTCTGCTTGAACCAAAAGCCGACATTCGCATCTATACATTGCTGCCGGATATCCAGCACCCACTCATAGTCACACATCCGGGCTTCCTTCCCCGACTCCCCTCCGGCAACCACCTGTTCCACCCAATCTCCCAACTCGCCTCTGAAATCAATCCGGCTAAGAAGCGGCTCGCAGATAATGATTTTATGTTTAATAGGACTTTCTTTATAAATAGGCAGACGATAATCCACCCTATCCTGATTCTCCATTGTGCAGCAGATTGTTACGTTCTCATACCCATCACCCCAATCCGGAGGCAGACACTGTTGTAATCGATCGATTCGTTTGGTGATAAAAAGGAAATGCAAGTCCTGCCGTATCCGCATCATCTCCCATGCTTCGGCACGCCATTCGTCGGCATCTTCTATCAGAAAATCCGAAGTAAAACAAGTATATACCAGATTTCCCGAAGGTATCTTATACGTACCATTCTTTTTTCGAAGCAAAGGTAAATCAAACTTCTCCGTCTTTGTCACCACCGAACTGTCTTTTCCATATTTACCATCCGTCCGATATACATAACAATGGCGGCAGCCCTCACTCAATTTGTGACAGCCGTGCCAGAGATTCCACATTGAAGCTTTTTCACCCATCTTCTTTTTTCTTCAAAGATATATTTAATCTATTATATAACCATAAAAAGAGTGCACCTTATTCTTCAACAGAATAAAGGTGCACCAAAACACAAACAAAACAAACAATAGAGCGACCTTCACAGGCAGCCGATCCACGAGGGATCTTTATCTTAGTCAGCCCATCTTGACGATGGCAGCTTTCTTTTACAACGATACTCCTACTGCCGGCACAAGTGTAGGCAAAAAGCATTCCGTGTATTGCCTTACATGAATCCGGTTTTCCATTTCCTCCCAAAATTCTAATTGCTTATAACGGGTAAAGTAGCACCCAAAAATCATAAAAGAATGTTTCTTTTTATCGAGAAGCCATTTTGCTAATCGACTATTATATATAATCATTAATCCCTAATATTGTTTGTTAGTTACCTTCTGCAAAAGTCCGCATAATCACGAATATGGCAAATTGTATTCATGTCTAAGAGAACAATATCTGTTTACAAACAAGACTAATAGCAAATATTTTAAATAGCCTGTTTCGATATATGCAAAATTCAAACTCAAAAGCTACCACTTTTACGTTATTCACACATTTAGGGCTACACAATCAATTATCACAATTAAAAATTTCGCCCTCATTCTCATTGTATATCCCGATATGAATATGAATATTATTGAACAATCACTCCATTAAGCCCGATATACCTCTACAAAGATAGTATTATTCTATATATTTCTATGCAAATCCTCAAAAAAGAATTCTCCTCTTTTTATAAATAAAGTAAAGTAACATCAATGCCGATATACTAATTATTAGCATCCAACTTATATTTTTCCTATAATATAAGCTATTCTCTTCCTCCTCACCAACCACTTTATGACGATTCGTGTCGATAAAGGATGATATTTGAGTATCTTCTTTCTCATCTATCCTCTCTTTCTTTTCAAAAACCTTATTCACCGTCTTTCTGCTACCTGAAATAAAACAGGTGGAAGAGAAATCCCCTGTCGCAGTATCTTTCCCCAATACTACCAATATTTGTTCGGTAGACTCCTCCATCCGTTCCAGCATCTTCCTTTCCTGATTAACATCATACGAAGCCACATGGGAAGAATGCCCGGAAGAACTTGAATCCATCTGCACCTCACTGCTCCTACTGATAACTTCCTTCTTAGTCCTGCATCCCGAAAGCACCCCCGGAAGAACGAGACCCAATAATAAAGCAAACAGCAACTCCCTCCCACTCTTCATAAACTCTCTCATATCAAAACAAGGACACACTTTCACATATTCATAAGGTTCGATCACCCCGTCTCCATTCAAATCCGGCGAAGTATCCCGGTGTCCCAATACCTGAAGAATAGTATATTCCCGTTGCAAATCCATTATTACTTGATAAAGCACCCGTTTTTGCGCATTTGTCCGGGTATCTGCCGGATGTCCGTTCTCATCCAATCCCCCGATATAACAGATCCCGACACTTCGCTCATTCCAACCTTTGCAATGCGCTCCTGCCAAATCAATCTCCCTTCCTTTCTCCAGTTTTCCATCCAGGCGGATAACATAATGGTAACCGATACCGTTGAACCCACGTTCCCGGTGCCAACGGTCAATATCTGCGGCGGTAAAATCCTGTCCAGCTTTTGTAGCCGAACAATGTACTATAATAGAATCTATCTTTCTCATAACATTTTATTTTTATCAACTAACCTCATTAATATTCCGAAGGAGGAATGCGTTTCACACACCCTCTGATATCACACTTTTTCACCTCCGACTCTTTCTGTGCCAACTCCACCTCATGGCATTTATGTATCCAGTCGATCTTCTCTTCCTGCTCCTTGCGAAGCTCGATGTAAAGCCCGTCTATTTTCTCGTCCCGCTGTGTCAGGCGATCTTCCAGCCAATCCACTTTTTTACGACGATTTTCTTCTTCCAGACTACTCACGTCTGCCTCTTCTTTCCGTGCATCCGTTTTCCGGCAAGTGATATATCTCACCATCCATTTCACCGCTTCCAAACCGCCCATAGCAGTAATGAAAGCAAGGATTGTAGTTATTTGCATATTGATCTATTTATGTAGTTTAAAGAAAGAATGAGGCCGAAGCCCCATTCCATACAAAGTCGCTAATTTTCATTTCCCGCTTATCAAGCTGCCGGATCAGGTGCTTCACCATTATCTCCCGAACCACCGTCAGGATTCGGTGCTTCCTCTCCTTCACCTGCCCCACCATCAATGATATTTGAGTCGTTGATATGATCCAAATCCTTAAACTTCAATCCATCCGAACGCGTCGAAGTTCCCGTAAAGAGACGGATATCCGAATTAGCACGAAAACAAACCCGCAGGCCGCTGATGTCAGATACAGTAAAGTCTTCTGCCTTTTCTGTTCCTTTGCTTTGAGCAGCCAAATAGAAATACCCCAGTCCTGCGATATTTACCGAACGTCCAGAAAGTAATGTCTTACGCAGAAGTGTACGAAAATCCTTCAATACACTAATGGTTTCACCTTCACTTACACCGGAAGCAGAAGATATTTCTTTCGCAAACTCATCCAGTGTAGCACTCGTATCGTATTGATAAGAAATTACCGGATACACTTTCTTTCCTGCCTCTTTGTTTGTTGGATCACACAGACGTTGAACCCTTTTAAATCTAATTGCCATAATACTTTTCTTTTTTTAAATGAATACTGTTTAATTATTACTTCGCTAACGTTAACGATGCAAAAGTGCGGTATTCTCCAGAAAAGTGAAACGACACAAATTTATAATACTCACAAGCTCTTCAAGGACGTATTACAGACTCACAGACAGTTTAGAAAATACAAAAAACGACAAGAAGATAAATAAAAACCAGAAAAAGGCGACAAGAATGCCAAACAGGGAGAGAAGAATAACTTGGCCTCCAAAGGGTATCTATTATTTCATAGTAGATCATGAATAGATAATATTTGAGCTTTTTGCTCAACAAATTGCATTTTTCATCTGTTTTATACTATATTTGCAGTCTATATTGAGATTTAGGCTCATATATTCATTGTTGCATAGCTAAAAAAACAGATAACCATGTTACTTGAATTTACAGTTAAAAACTATCGCTCATTCCATAAAGAATGTACTTTCTCGCTCGAAGCGCAGAATATTGTGGAAGAACCTAAAACTAATGTTGTTTCGTTGGATGGATACAAAATTGTAAAAACTGCCGCTGTTTATGGTCCCAACTCCAGCGGAAAATCCAATTTGATAAGCGCGTTGGATAATATGAGAAATTGCGTTATCAACTCTGTGCGACTAAACGATAACGAAATGCTTCCGTATGATCCGTTTCTTCTATCAGAGACTTCAGACGACACATACGAACCGACTCATTATGAAATACTCTTTTTGATGGACGGAATTCGATACAGATATGGATTTGATTATACCTATACTTCTATTGTTGGCGAATGGCTGTTTTCCAAGGTAGGAACAAAAAAAGAAAAGACTCTATTTATCCGTACAGAAGAAGGTATTGGCGTTTCAGAAAAAGACTTTTCCGAGGGCATAGGATATGAATCTAAAACAAATGAAAATCGGCTATTCCTTTCTTTGTGTGCACAATTAGGAGGAACTATTTCTAAAAAAATCATTAATTGGTTTAATAATGGGTACAGAATAATTTCCGGTTTGCAGAGTATAGGTTACAAAACACTTTCAAAACAAATGTTTCATGAAAAGAAAGAGGGCTATCAAGAAGCTCTAGCCTTTTTCAAAACTCTACAATTGGGCTTTCAAGATTTACTTTCAGAAGAAGAAAGCACAACTGGAGTTATTTTTATATCGGGAAAAAGCATGGTTCCTGAAAAAAACATAAAACTTAGTACAGTTCACAACAAATATAATGATAAAGGGCAAGTGATTGGTGAAGAGGTATTCAACCTCGAAAACCAGGAATCGGCAGGAACATTAAAGTTAGTAGAGTTATCCGGTCCCATCTTTGACACTTTACTGAAAGGTTCTATTTTAGTTGTCGATGAATTGGATGCAAAAATGCACCCTCTTATTTCCCAATACATTATCAAGCTATTTAATAATGCGGAGACGAACCCAAAGAATGCTCAATTGATATTCTCCACGCATGACACTCACTTGCTTTCTGCACGTTTGTTGCGTAGAGATCAGATATGGTTCACAGAGAAAGACACTTTGGAGCAAACAGACCTATATTCAATGATGGACATTATTTTGCCTGATGGTTCCAAGCCCCGTAATGACACGAACTATGAGAAAAATTATATCAATGGAAGATACGGGGCAATTCCATTTATTATGAACGATTAGAACCATAAGAAATAATGGCACGAGTAATTAAGATAGACAATGCTTTACAAAAGCGGCATGAGTATAAAAAGAACAAACGAAAAGCAAGAACGGTCATTTGTCGTATACTAATCGTTTGTGAAGGAGAAAAGACCGAACCCAACTACTTCCGTTCCTTTGACCGGTATAGAAAAGGTAATGTCGTTTATGAACTTACTTTAGATGGCGGACGTATGAATACAGTTGGTGTAGTTGATAAAGCCATTAGTTTACGAGACAAAGCCAATATTCCTTATGACAGAGTTTGGGCTGTATTTGATAAAGATGGCTTTCCTGCCAAGAACTTTAACACAGCAATTGCTAAAGCTAACCAGAATCATATAGAATGTGCCTGGAGTAACGAAGCTTTCGAATTATGGTATTTGTATCATTTTCATAACCGAATTACAGGAATGACAAGAGATAAATATGCCGCCGCCATTACCAAAGCTGTCAACGCATCTCCTTTATATAAAAAGAAAACGCCTTACCAATATGCTAAAAATGACAAAAGCAGTTTTGATATAGTCACCACTTTTGGTTCGCAGGATAACGCTATACGCTGGGCAGAGACAAAACATGATGAGTATACAGATGAAAGATATGCGATGCACAACCCTTGCACTACAGTTTATAGACTGGTACGTCAACTGACGGGAACTGATGAAGAACTGAATAATGAAATAATCCGCAAGATTGACGAATAACCATCTGTCCTTTCTGAAATATAAAAAAAGTGCACCTTCTCCCCCACTGGAAAGAAGATGCACCACACAAACAAAACAAACAATAGTCTACCTTCACAGGCAGATGAATCCATCAAGGCCATTTTTCGCTACTACACATAAAATGGTAAGGGGAAATGGATTCTTTGGGAAATAAGGCGCTTCACAGCGACATTTAGGATATAAGTCAGACACTAAATTCATTTATATGTATATGGGGACCTATATCTTATTCTATTCTCACAAAACCACGAAATGAAATAATCAACCTCCTTTTATTGCTCTCCAAACAGGAACAGCTATTACAGCACCTATAACCGGAGCCACAATAAACAGCCATAACTGACTGATAGCTTCCATACCGGCGAATAATGCCGGACCAATGCTGCGGGCAGGATTTACAGATGTGCCTGTGATAGGAATACATACAATATGTACTAATACTAAAGTAAATCCGATAGCTAATCCTGCAAAAGGGGGATTTTTGTTGCCACGATCTGTCGAACCAAGTACTGTCAATATAAAGATAAAAGTAAATACAACTTCAGCAACGAAGGCTGACAACAGATACGGTTCTTCAAATCCATTAGCTCCTGTACCCGTAATACCCATTGCATCACTGATAATCCATAGCAAAGCAGAACCTAATATTCCGCCCAATACCTGTGCGCATATATATACTGCAGCTTCCATTACCGACAATCCACCGTTCAACCAAACACCGATAGTAATAGCCGGATTTATGTGACAACCCGATATAGGACCTATTGTATATGCCATCGCAACAACCGATAATCCAAAGGCAAAGGCAATGGCCAATACTGCGGAAACAGAAGTCGCACCACCATTCAACACAGCTGCACCACATCCCATCAAAACAAGCACCATAGTGCCTACCATTTCAGCTATAAATTTTGTTTTCATTAAAAATTATTTTTTTTGAATTCCAATCTCTCTAAGATTCTCTACTAATTTTTTAATCATCATCCCATTCCGAAGGTGGTAACGTTTTCTTTCCATACCACTTCTTCCAAGCACAAGATTTCCGTTTTCTCAAGTAAAGTGTATCACCACAATGTTCCAATGCCTCCCAATCAAATGTGGAATGATGCCCGAACCATCTCTCACCCCAATAAAGCAAGTGATAATTGAATAATGCCAGTAACATAAACCACCATGAAAGTAATAGTGAAAGTATTATTGCAGGTACTAATGCCAATAAGAAACACTCAAGATACTGCCGTTCGTGAATCCGAAGTTCCATATCCTCCCACACCTCCAAATACTTGTACCGAGTGAAACAGCAACCGAAAATCATGAAATAATGCTTCTTCTTACTCCGGAAAACCTTCGCAAACAAACTATTATATAAAATCATATTTTTTCTTTTCAAATAACAACCTTGCAAAGGGCTACCTGCTACTACCGGCTTACGTTCACCTTGTAACGACAAAGTAACTTCAGCTCCAACGTAGGAGGAAAAACAGGCAGCCCCGCAACGTTGCCTAAAATAACCTTGAAATGAAATAAAACTATTATTCCACGATTACAACCCGGTTCAATTCAGGTTCGCTGAAACGGTTGTTCGTGTCACCTTCCGCTTTTTTCACAAGACGTTTTGGGGTAATTCCATATTTGTTGACTAATAGATTGTACACATATTCCATACGCTGTTCACTCAAATGTTGGTTCACATCCTTGCTACCCGTAGCTTTATCAGCAGAGCCGACCAAAGTGAAGATCTTATTTTTGTCCGCATTAATAGCATTCTTCACATAGAAATCCAAATTTGTTAGTTCTTTCTGATCCAAAGTAGCTTTACCAATCTTAAAGAACAGCGCTACTGGAGAAGCGGAAACCTTCGATTCGCTGACCACTTCCAGCTTGCGATTCTTCGCAGCTTCCAACTCTGCTGCCAGACGTTGAGCTTCCGTATTCAATGCGTGATTCTTAGCACGAAGTGCATTGATACGTTCATTATAAGAGGAATAATCAGCCGGGGCAACTTTCTTCACACGTTCAAATCGAGTTTTTCCCAGTTTCACGTTCAGTCCCAGTGTGACGGAACTCATACCTTCTCCTTTACTACCGCCCATTGTACCATCAAAACATTCTTTGACAATCATTTGGCGGCCTTCCAATGTCAGATCAACACGCTTACCCAAGCGAAAAGTATTCAGAATACCGATATTAGCAGCAATCTCATTATCATGGGTACTATTTCCCCATGAACGCGCCCAACCGAAACCGACATAAGGGATAACATTCCACACACGCTTCTCATTGAAACCGATGAAGCCGTTAGACCAGTTCCACATAAAGTCCGCATGAAGGTTCGATACATTGAATTCTTCTTTGTAATAACCACGATGCATACCTTTGGCATACATTCCGCTTTCACCCGTCAGTCCTTTGGCTTTCAAACCCGCATATTGTAATCGGATACCATATGAAGGTGTTATCCACTTACCCAATGAAACGTCCAGTGCAGGAGCAATACGATTTCCGACTGATGTTTTGTTATCATATTCACCTTCGTAAACATTGATTCCACCGCCTACACCAATATACCAGTTGCTCCAAAAACTGTTCGTTTCATATGGACCACGAAACCTCTGTCCGCTTTCGTTACGATTTTCCTTTTGTTGTGCCATTGCACAAACTGATGACAGTATCAATGCTACTGCAATAAATTTCTTTTTCATACTTCAATTTTTATATTCAACTTAATGTTTTATTCTAACTTCATTTTACTTCCCGGACGAAACTTGGCTTGTCGCTTAGCCGGAATTACCATCTTCCCACCAGTCGACGGATTATGTCCATTTCGTGCTTTCCGTTCCAATACAACGAAACTTCCAAAACCCACTAAAGTTACGTTCTCTCCTTTTTGCATTGTTTCCGCAATTGTTTCCATCATTGCATCCACTGCATCAGTAGCTTCTCGAATACTTAATTTACTTTTGAGAGCAACTTCTTTGATTAATTCTGATTTGTTCATAAGTTTATATATTTTATATTTATCAAAATGTTTATTCATCACGAACACAACGGATGGAAGCTGCTGCAACACGATCTATCCAATAATTATCGCCCCCACCCCAACCACAGCCAACACTAAAATCAGATATAGAAAAGCCAAATGTAACTACAGAATTAGATCCGCCTCCATCATTATAAAGACCAGTAGCGGCAAGATGCCCCATATAAAAATCATTTGTAAGAAATCCCGTGAAATCAGGTCTGCCATCACGAATAGGAGTAGGAGTAAAGTATACCTTTCGCATACTATTTTCTCCACCATAATAAAAATAAGCTCCATGTTTGGTAAATGATGGAGTATAAAATTTCTCGTTGTCCATCATTCCATAATAATGATCAGTTGATATGAGATTTCCCATTATCTTTTTCTTCAAAAATGCTCCATAAACATCTGCTGGAGGTACTTTAAATCCAGCTGGACATGGGTCATAGAGCGTTTTCATTGTTTCTATATTGACCATTTTATACAATGAATAAGGATTATTTCCCCATAAATATTGATTTCCCACTAGTATGTTATTGCCTAAAGAATAATATAACCAATCATATGGACTATTGGAACCATCACTTAAAATGAAAACATTAGGATGCTTTATTGCATATTCAATCGTTCCTATTTTTTCATTTTTGTCTATCTCTTCAAAATCTAAATCAGTTCCACGCACATTGTATATTGGGGCATTTTCTGTACCCTCAAAGGAAGACGAACCAATAAAAGGGTCTTTACGTCCCCATTGGTATCCTAAGCCACGTGTTGTTAATTCGTCTGGGATACAAGTAGTTGCTCCCAAATCCCGATCCATTATCCTATAATTAATTCCACTATAAACTTCGCCATTAGTTGGTAACCCTAATTCGATAATATCAGGTTGTTCTGTACACCAAATATGCCAACTCCAAAGTACATTAGCATCTGCCGCATTTGGATCATAATTGTCATAAACAGCAATAACTCCATTTCCTGCTCCTTTACTCAAAAACTCAACCTTATTAGTTTCTGAATTAAATGTAACTTGCGATATTAGACTTTCTTTATCTTGCCAGATTAACTTAGATGATTTAGGACTAATCATTACATTTTTGGAAACAGAAATATCCTCTCCCCATGAATTCTTAAAATGATATATTTCAACATCTTTACCTAGCTGATTACTCCCTATTGGCTTATTTTTTGTTTCAGCCACAATCCCATCCACTCCATTTCCTATTACTGTAGCATCAAATGAATAAATACCATAAGTAATCGGAGTGATAAAACTATTTGCCGGTCCACTCTCGTCAATTGGATTTGCCTCCGAATGTTCTATAGCTTTAATAGGAATATATTTAGTCATATTACCGATAGTGATCTCTAAATATCCTTGAAATTTAAGATTTGTATTGCTTACACAAGCGTATATCCAGTATTTATCACTATTAGCAGGAAGCTCCACATCACTATCCGGAAGACCACTTTCCGTTGTCTTTTTGATAGGTATCAGAGTTTTGTTATCAGTACTATAATACATTTGCATCAAGTAGTAAGGGAAAAGTGTCTTTTTATCCATCTCTAAAGCACGAACTCTGCGTGTTGTTACATTATCAAAATTCACATTACCTGCTTCATCAGTCTGTAATTCCATTTTCACCATTACTACAGGATCTCTTATTCCTTTTAATAATTCGATACTTTCTCTATCTGTTTTCAATAAATATTGCCCATTCGAAGCAAACCCTTGCGACCAATTATCAGAAACCGTTATTGTATATTCAATATTACTTCCCGGGTTCTGAACGGCTTCCAACACTGTAGTATATCCTTTACTTTTCAATTTCGTAATATTGAAAAGATAGGAATGATTGCGTAATATATCCCAATATGCTCCCGTGTTCTTATCCCAAAAGTCCAAACGATAATATTCCTTACCCGATTCATCTAGATTCTGTACTGTCAACAGTAGCATTGCCCGATCTCTATAGAATCTATTCTTATCCACTTCCTTTCCTAAAGCATACGTAGAATGCTTGTATTCCAAAGGATAATAACTAGTCACCAATCCTTTAGACTCATCCAAGGGTGTTGTAGCTGATAACAAGTCATGCTTTTCTGATATGCCATTCTCGTTGATGTTCCCTTTATAAATATCTCCTTGATAGTCGCTATCCAATACAAAATCTGAATAATTTAGATTTTTCCATTCCCAATAAACCTTTTTATCAGGAAACAATTGCTCCCAATTTGCATTTACAGTAATTTTCGCTAAACAACGAGTTAACAAACATACATTTGAAGTAGCCGTCTCGTTCCATTCTATCCAACCATACATTGGGATTGATTGTTCTTCCTTTTGTGAGCTAGAAAATCCTTTCATCAGTTCTTGGCTACTGTAATTTTTGAGTTGTTCTTCACTTGTTGTTTCATTCAGAAGATAATCCCCCTTATCGGAAATTAAATTACGGTCGGTCATATTACAAAGTACATAGACACGATCTCCATTTTGGGGAATATAGTCCTTCAATGTTATAGTCGGAGATGCTGTACCATTTCCGAACAGAAAAGATAGCTGTCCACTTTTTCCTTCTTGGTAATATATCGGAGCAGATATATAAGTGTCATTGTAGATAAAAACCTGTAAACTGTTTATCATACATTCCTTTTCCGAAGCCACACTACGCACTTGCACCAACTCTGCATCCGGTATGGCTAATTGAATCTCATTTGCCCGGAAGGTATTCAGTGTTTCTATTTTATTATCATCACTACAACTACCCAACATTAAAATGCCTAAAATGCCGAAGATTATCGAGCCTCTTATAGGAGAGAATAGTGATATTTGCCACTTTTTCATGTCATTAAAATTTTGAAAATTATTAATGTATTTATTCCTTAACACAACGTATAGACCCTACATTTGCAACGCCAAAACTATTGGGTACCATATAACTGCCTTGCCAATAAAAAGTGAATGCAAAAGCCAAATCTGTACCAAAAAGCGAAGAAGACCAATATCTTCCCGATGAACGTAAATCTCCAGCTGCCCAACTAGGAATATAAGCTTCGGGCAGAAAAATCACCTTTGTCTCATCTTTTCCTATACCATCACAATAAAAGGTGGTACCACAAGAACTCCTGTCCTTAATATAGAAATGAGACTCTATATCTGTTGATTCCCACGCAAAATCTTTCTTAGCTAAAACCTGAAAGACATCTCCCGGAGCAACTTTATACCCTATGGGACAAGGATCATAAATCGTTTTAGATGTTAATTGTGGAAAAAGATCTCTCGATCCTTCCGGATTCCCCCATAAATACTTAATATTATTTCCTTTGCACCAGGAACGTCCATCGTAGCTGCTCATATGACAAATATGTGGAGTATTGATCGCTTGTCCGACTGTGACGGGTTCATTTAGTGAATATTTCATGTCAGAGGTCACACTTCTTATATCATATAATACCGTTCGTTTGCCATCATAAGATAAAGAACCGGAGTACGGATCTTTACGTCCCCATTGATAAGTAAGTCCTTGTGTAGTTCCTAAATTGGGAGTGGAAGTCGTAGCTCCAATATTACGATCCATTACTTTATATTCGTTGCCAGTACATCGGGAAGCCGAATACTCTATTACTTTCGGTGCAGAAGTACACCAGAGATGCCAGCTCCAAAGCACTTTCGCACTTTCTGCATTAGGATCTATATTATCATAAACAGCAATCAATGCATTTCCGCGACTTCTCCCCATCTTTATCAAAACCCTGTTTGAAGAAGTATCCAATCCGACTTGTTCTACCAATTCATCTGTATCCTGCCACAATAGTTTGGCTGACAAAGGATGAATACCGGCACCAATCGATTTTGTGAGTTTATTGCCTTGTGCATCTTCAAACTCTCCCTCATCTATTATACCATTCACTCCATTTCCCATCACTGTAGCTATAAATGAATAAGAACCGGCTCCTTTATCGCCTATATAGCAATTGGCCGTTCCCTCTGTATCCAACGCCGTAAAATTGATTAATGAACTGACAGGAATAAGTTCTTTCCGCACATTATCGGCTGTTATTTCTATAAATCCTCCATTAATATTTGCTGGAACATTACCTGTCGTACAATAGAAATTTATCGTTTGGGCGGTAGATACATCATATATTCCATTATTTTCCATTACTCTATGGTCAGCAGATATTCCATCACAATAAAGTTGTAAATCATTTGTAGATATTAAATCTATCTGATTCGATTGAAGTACTTTTATTTGAAAACGTCCAGGAGTATTACAATAAACCTGAATCAATTTAATAGGATCCGCAATACCGTGCACTAAAGATATTTCTTTTCTGTTCACATCAAAATCAGTACCTACAATATCTCCTGTGACGTCAACATCAGTCCAATCAAGCATATCTGTGTAGATTTTCACTTCATCAATACTTAGTACCTGCACATCTATCGAATAAATATGATTACGTTTTATTCGATAATCACCATTATCAACACGTATTGCACGCTCAAAGATGCGACTGGTCACTCCATCTGTTACAGGGATTGTGAGTTTTAGAAGTGTCACATTTTTATCCAGTTCATAGTCTCTACTGACTTCCAAATAATTTTCATAAATATATTGGGAATAGAATGTAACCATTTCACCGTCAAGTTCTACTCTATCTTTTAAGAGGATATCAGTAAGACTTATTTCTGGATAATCAAAATAACTAAAATAAGAGCTAGGGCTACTTTCATAAATATATTCATCCGAATCATGTGAATTGAATGGAGCATACTTGCGAATTTTATCAACTGCATGAATTACCTGCACTTTCACATCACCTATCTTTAATTCCTGCTGTGGTACACTTAATGCAGTTTTCCGAACCGCAGTTCGTAATTTAGCTACTCCCCGAAGCAGGTGTAGAGAAGTGCTAAAATTCCGTTCTGTATTTTTTTCTATAAATCCAAATCCGGACATATAAAGTGGAGTAACGGGTTGTTCCGATATGACTTTAGGGAAATCATCATTAGCACGTATACATACAGTATATCCTGTTTTTAGAATTCCGATATCAAACATTGCAGAGGCTATATAAATGCTATCAGATACAGATGATAGTATTAACCTTCCATCTTCTGTAGAGCAAGATGTCACAACGTTCTCCCCATCCATTATGTCCATGAACAGTTTATCAATTCTGTTTTCTTCCAATAATGCATTTTCTACTCCACGAGTTGTCATTATATTGCCAACAGGCACGATTAAGCGAATTTCCAGTCGTTCTTTCCCATCAGGTACGTTATTTGTCCTACCATCATCACAACTATTCTTTTCCTCAACACACGAGAATAGTAAGAATGTTACAAAAAGAGCTGTAAGCACATTCATCATATTACTTATCATAATTATAATCTCTAAGTCGTTATTCTTTCACGCAACGTACAGAGACAGCAGATGCTCTCTCCAATTTAGCATATACCCCATGCAATTCTCCTACATACCCTGGTCCTTCTCCCCATCCAACTGCAAAAGTTAAAGTCATAGTAAATGATCGTCTAAGATTTCCAGACCAATATCTTCCCCAATAGCTATACGGCATATCTGAATTTATATCCATCATCATGTCGCCTGTAGAGTTTAATCTATATCCTGCAGCAGGATAATAAACATCACTTGCATTGAATCCAGACCCTTTAATTTCTTTATAAAAGACGACACAATCAGTAGGAGGCCAAGGAGAATCCTCCACATCTTTAGGCGCAGGTACCCTCCATCCTGCAGGACATGGATCAAATAATGTTTTCTTTCCTAACTTTGTATTCCATAAATAACGCAGTGCATAATCTGCCAGTTTTTCATTTACTGTATACCATGGGTCAGATGATGTATAAAAAGTCATAGGATTATGCACTGAATTTGAAATATTATTAAGCACTGTTACCGGAGTTCTACTAAATAATTTTAGTTCACCAGTAATCCCATATAATTCCTCATCGGCTTCTGTTTTTTCCCATCCTTTAGCAGGAGGAAACAAATCTTTCCGTCCCCACTGATAAAGAAAACCTTTAGACCTGATTCCTCCCTCTTCATTATAAGAATTATATGTCGCACCTATATTACGATCCATCCATACATAACCGTTAAGCTCTTGTTGACCATTCTTTAGATTCGGATTATAATCAGTACACCAAATATGCCAACTCCAATAAATTTCTCCATTTACCTTCATTACTATCACTGCATTACCCGCTTTCTCACCTGTTTCGACTATGACAGAAGCCTTATCACGCAACGATGCATTCATCACTTTTATACTATGATCAGTCATCACTCCTATTTCATCTTGCCAAAGAACCTCTGCCATTACTTCTCCGTCCGGTATAGGTGTATGTTCGAATTCATCAAGTTGTGCCCATGCTTTATAAACTCCATCCGTAGGAATATGAACTCTCCCACCAGGAGGTACAATAAAGCAATTAGTAATATGTATATTCCCATATATTTCATCAATATTAGGTTCTAATGCTATCCATGGACATACTGTTAAATTCACATCCAAAGTCGACGTTTTCGCTGTAAAGCGACACAATAATTGATATACATGATTACGTTCCAATTTTTCCAATATCGCTCCACCAGAATTATCCGAATCCCCTCCCAAATCAATCGTTTCATAATCATCAAATCCCAGATTCAGTTTCCGATCTTTACATTCCATTTCAGGGAGATAGAACGAATATACCAACATTCCCTTATCTTCAGCCGAAGTTTCTTCCGGGATATTTTTAACCGTTTTCCGAGTTATTATATTGATGGTAGAAGACGCATAATTACCCACTTTTGCAGGAGCAATATATCCGGTTTTAGACACTCCTGTCACTACCAGCACATTTGGAGTGAGAATTTCTCCGCTATTTCCCGCTTCTTTCCGCATGTACACATCTACTCGCGCTACGGCACGGTCTACTTTCATATTTATCGTCTGCGTCGTTCCTTCCGCCGCATCTATACCATTCAGTTCTCCATACATCGGCAGGCAATAATCTTTTGTGTATTCCGGCACATTAGTCTTGGTAGTCAGGTAGTCTGCCATCTGATACTGCACATCTATCAAATCATTCGGATGGTCCACAGACTCCAGTATGGCACGAGTATTCATATCAGTCGGTTCATTTACTACTGCATATAAGCTTTTTCCGATAGCGGCTTTTACTGTGAAAACAGGAGTTGTGTAAGTTCCATTGGTTGCCGTCAGCGTCCAGTAATACATCTTATCCAGTGTCGTGCCATCAAAGACATACACACGTATGCGGCTGATACGTGTCTCATTCACATTCAACACTTCAGGGTCATTTGTCGCACGTGTACTGATATTCATTGTCATCCGTACTTCTCCGGGATTTACCGATACATCCTGCCCTACTTCGTTTTCCGTACAGGAAATGCAAAGCAGTAAAAGGCATATCCACCAATTATTACATCTATTTTTCATCCCTTTTATCATCGTTATTATATTATTTAAAGGTCTTCACCTTTTAACCAAATAGTCCAGCCATTTATCACAATTTTATCAGCCAGAAAATTCAGTAATTCAGGATTATAGAAAAAAACAATAGCATATTCACTTTGGCGATCTAAATATTCCTGTGCAGGGATATGATGGCCTTCCATCTTGGTCAGCAGCAAATAAGGAATCAGATCGACTTTCATCAGTTCTTTTCCATCCGATCTGCGTGTAAGCATCAGATAGACTTTCTTATTTTCGAGCAGACGCATCGTGTTCATTTCAACAACGATCCCTACATTTTCCACTTTCTCCAAATGATAGGGTTGAAAACTGATTATATCATCTTCCAGCAGGCTATTGTTCCAGGAAAGTCTACTATTGTCCGCACGGATTTCAAACAGGCAGTCGTTTATATCCAACTCCTCACCCGGACCTGACTTTTGCAGGATAAAACGGAACTTATTTGTATCCTTAACCAATCGGATAGTTTCTGTCTGTTCTTGCTCTCCTGTAAAGTGTACTGTCTTTACTTCACCATACCAAAGCGGCTCCAATTCAGTGTTATGTATCAATGTCCCTTCTCGCTTCATTTTCACAGTCAAGTCATTTAGCTTTGATTGTCCGGCATATAATTCCGGCATTTCAAAAGCATCACTTATACCCGCCCATGCTGCGACCTGATATTCTCCGACGGGAAGTTCAATCGGCATCTTGTAAGTACCCGTACCCAGTCTTTCCCCCTGTTCACTTTTTTTCATGATAAATGTGCCTTCCTTATCAAAAATAAATACATCGACACGATTCACTTGTGCAGCAAAAGCATCGGTGAAATCCATGTTGTAGTCATACCTGAAGTCAATATACAACCGACATTCGGGAAGCGTTTCATGGATAGATTCACAGGAGAAATGTACTAATAATAATAGTAGGCAACTCCCTAAGCTCATCCGCCGGATGATACTCTTAGTTTTAATGTTCTGTCCCATAATAAATGATTCTATTTCTTTTTCTAATTTTATATATAGTATGGAAAAACAACGGGTGTTTTTCTCTGAATAATCTGTTTTGGTGGACAAGTCGAAGCTTGTCAGCATATCCTTTCAGGATTCACGGAATAAGCTTCCGCCAGCTTCAATTTGAATGGAAATAAGAAAAAAGTTAGGAAGGCACACTACCGGAAACTTACGCCCAGCGGCGCCTTCCTCACAAAGGTTTAGTTTTAATATTATGCTAGCCCACTGTTATATATCAAAGGTCTACTCCCTGACTCCATGTTGTCCATGGATTAATAGTAATATTCACAGAAAGATATGCTTCTTCGTCATCGTTATCTTCGCCCGGATTTTCAGGATCAGTAGGATCGGTCTTATCAGGAACCCAAGCGGTACCCGGCTGTTTCACGCTGTTGATAGTCAAAGTGTACCAGTTGTTACGTACAACACCATATTTGCCATGTGCCATTGTTGCAGTGATTGCATCATCGTGGCGAATCAGGATATTATAATAGCAAACTCCTTTTTGGAAATATTCAACTCCCACAGTTTCACCTGCAGCCGGTTTCGAATATTCACCTCCATTGGTGATAGCATCCAGTTCAGCAATAGTGATAGCTGCAAAATCAGCTCCAATAGTCTTGCTTTGTGCAGTAGCGGCAGCTGACATACGGGCGTAGAACTGATCGCAAAGATCAAGAACCTGTTGTTGTGCAGCATCCGGTGTTGTTGCGCTTTTTGCAGCAGTATATACGGTCTGTAAATCAGCCAAAGTTTTATAAGTGACACCCAAAAGGCGGAACCAGCTTTCACCAATAGTAAAAGAGTTTGGAGTATATACTGCACTCACTACGGCAGCAGTAGTTTGAGCTTGAGTCTGCGCATTGGCCTCCATTGTGTTTTCAAGACAATATTTACTGTCTGTCATAGCAGAAAAATCGGTTGGCAAACTGCCGTCTGCGGCAATTTCCAAATAATTGAATTGTAATACATTGAATCCCGCCAACGCATAGTTCAGGTCTATTCTGTAATCTGCTCCGGAAGAACCACCGGCAGGCATAATGATTTCTGAATAAGGGAACATGCTCTTGTTTGTGACATTCAATGCCCAGTTGCCGAACGTACAGGTCACTCCTGCGGGAACTGTAACACCGCTTGCGTTCACTCCCAAAGAAACTTTGGCAACTACACGGTCTACGTGAATCACCGAACGGTCTCCTTCGGCAGCTGCTATTGCGGCAGTAGCGTCAACATAGGTCGTTCCATCAACCACTTTCACATTAGCTGCGACCAGGGCACCATCTGCCGGACTTACATTATTACCGGCATTAATCATCATGAAGTTGTCTTTAGCCGCTCCAATCACCTCCTTAACAGTCTGTTCTACAACACTATTGATTACTGACCAAGAGGCAGAAACTGCACAAGCAGCCTTAAACTTGTCACTCGGATTGACAACAGCCAGTACTTTGGCTGTAGCAGAAGGTACTTTGAAAGCCTTACCATTATATCCTGTAACATCAGCACCACCCACATTCAAAATATAATCAGTTGCACTCAAAATTTTTGTTTCCAAGCATATATCCGATGCATCAAACAATACAAGATATAACTCATTCACCTTTTGTTCGTTTGCTGTTCCATGATTCTCTCCCGGAGCACGTGTTCCCGAACTTTTAGGCATTGCCAGAGACAAAGACATATAAGCCGCCTTTCCATCAACAGGAAGCTGATTGCCACCTGTTATCATTTCTTCATCATTACTACATGCTGTCATCGCCAGTCCGACAAACAGCGTTACGAAAATTTTGTCCAATTTCATAAACTAAAATTTAATTAATACTCATGTTTATACTAAAATGAATTTATCTTTCCTCATTCAATCTTTTCAGGTATACATTCATTGCGTCATAATTTTCCATTTCCCATGCTACAATGGCGGCATTATTATTGGCTATCCTGTCGTCAGGGAAACGGTCTGCAATCATCCGAATGATTTTATTGTATTCATCCGAGCCTTTGCCATAGCTGTCTGCCACCTGAAACATTTCATAGTGATTCATTTTATCGGGACATGTATGGATAATCTCTCGCCCTTGCTCTACCGAAAAGGGCACAACTGTATAACTGACCGTATATTCCACCAATCGTAATTGAGGGTATACTTCCTTCAACAAGGCATTGTAAATTTTCCCACCGTCAATAGTCTTTATTTTTGCATCACGTTCATCCGGTACAGGAGTTTGCTCTATGATATCAAGGACTTTCTGCATATAAGAAGGACGATATTTCCGCAGCCAGGTGCTTAATCCTTCCCAGTTTTCAGGTACTGAACTGGATACGATTATACCTTTATCTAGTTTATAAGCCTGTTCCAGATTTCTTTCCAGTGCTTTCGCACGTTGTTCTGAAAGGCGGGCATTAGCCGCATAGTTACCTTCCGGAGAGGAATAGCCAACAATTCCGATCTTGTCAATACGGTAGTTTACATCCTCCCGGATAGAGTCAATGGATGAATATATTTTAGACAATTCTACCGGGTTATTCATATAGTCCGCCAACAGTACAAACTGGTTCACTTTAAAATTCAGGGTGGCAGTGCGGGTAAAAGAACGACGTTTTTCCGCTGCTTCTGGTATTCTGATTTCTAAGTCTGGGCGTTCTACAATTTCTTTAAATAAAGGAATACCAGCAATAGGGCTGTTGCCCAAGACTTCACCACATTCGGCACATCCCTGCAATTCACGAAGTATCTCAACACGCGCACCTGACATCCACTCCTGTGCAGGAGCTGTTTCATTATATTCAACCACAGTGTCATACTTCTTTTTATAGCAGGTTGTTTTCTGTCCTTTAGTCTTGCCATAAAGTTTCTCCTGTCGTTTATTTATACGGTAGCGATTTCTACCTGCAATGCTAACGGACGGAAGAAAAAGGCTGTCATTCTCCGATTTACTTATGATTACGGGAGTAATTGTTAACTGTTGTCTCGAAGAAAATTTCAACGTATTACAGTCGATATTGAAAGCTACTTCCACTTTGTCATCACTTATTTTCCGAGCAGTAGTATTTTTGATACTTATCTCTTGGGCATGACCGGACGTCATTCCCAGTAGTCCTACAGTCATATATAAACAGATTCTTTTCATCGTTCGCCTATTTTATAATGTATATTATATTAATCGCTGCCTTTGTAGGGCCGAGATAGTTTTTCTTCTCACTTTTCTGTACTGTCCCACAGGTGGTACAAGGATATTTAGAGTGTTCTAACCGTGCGTACCCCACTCCTATTACAGCTTCCATGCTCCAGCGGTTGCCTAACAACAACTGGTATCCATAGGAAATTCCACCACCCCATAGATGACCTTGGTAACGACTTTGCTTCATATTGTCGCTTAAAAAGGAAATTCCCCCTACGTTATATTTGGCATAATGTCCATGCAACCCAATGAAATGACCGTTGAACCTTTCACAGAGCCAATAGCGTAATTCCGGCTGTACACCCCAATGACGCATACGTATCTCATCATTAAACTTCCACGGATTATAATTGCCTGACAAGTCAAGTGACCATTTCTTTGCCAAACCGATTTCAAGACCTAGATTCATTGTAGTGGTAGCGTCGTAAAGTAAATTGCTCTTTACAGCAATCTTTTGAGCATAAGAGGTAGCGGTGTTGCAAAGTAATGCTCCTAATAGCCCGATAAAACATACATATTTCTTCATACTATCTCATTATTTATTATTGTTCGTTTTTTAATCTCTATTCCGCAATAGAGATTAAAACAAAATTTATTCATATAAATAATTTATTATCAATATGTTAAATATAAAATAGAACAAATATTTGTTTCAGTATTATTAGATTATGAATAAAATTAGAATATTGCAAAATAAAAATCTGATGAACAAGTTATTAAGAAAAGACATACTGAAACAATTATGAAACAAAGAAACTTGTAATAAAACAAACAACTAAAATAATTCTATATATAAAAACGAAGCTTATGGAAAACAAGTTGCTATACATCGAAGAACACATGTCATGTCAGAACTATATGACTACTATCGAAACCGGATTCAAGTTTATTGAGTTTACTGAAGACACAGAGCTGGGAGAGGATGATACAAGTAAGAACTATCTGTTATTCTTTCTCAAAGGTGATTTTACAGTAAGCTACAACCAATTTCACAACAGGACTTTTCAGGCAGGAGACATGATACTGATTCCGCGTTCTTCATCATTTAAGGGAGTTGCCAAAAAAGGAGGAAATTTACTTTCCATGTTTTTCGATGTACCTGAAAGCAGTTGTGACAAACTAGTATTGCAATCATTATCAGAAATTTGCAAAGAGAAAGAGTACAAATTCGAACCTATTAAGATACGTTATCCGTTAACTCCCTTTTTGGAAATACTTACCTACTGCATCCGAAATAGCATGAACTGCTCGCACCTGCATGACCTGATGCAACGGGAATTATTTTTCCTGCTACGCGGATTTTATGAGAAAGAAGAAATCGCAATGCTGTTTTATCCCATTATTGGAAAAAGAATTGATTTTAAAGATTTTGTCATGCACAACTATACCAAAGTGAGTAACATCGAACAACTTATTTCATTATCCAATTTGGGAAGAAGCTGTTTTTTTGCAAGATTCAATGAAGTATTTGGAATGACAGCCAAACAATGGATGCTGAAACAAAAGAACCAACTTATTTTGGAAAAGATGACCAAACCGGGTATCTGTATAAAAGATATCATTGAAGAACTTGGATTTGACTCACAAGTTTATTTTAGCCGTTATTGCAAACAGCATTTCGGTTGCACTCCAAGTCAATTAATAAAGCGCTGTCAAACTGATTATAGCACTGATTGACAAGTATTATTCCAGTTTGTACAAAATGGACAATTTATTGGACTTTATGATAAATCATATTATAAAAAAATAAGTTTACTTTGCAGCGTGAAATTCATTAGAATAATAGGAAGTTATTATTTATAATCTCTATTGCGGAATAGATTACAATACTGCAAATATATATAAATTATTAATACCTGCTATTTTTTTCAATGAATTATAATACAAAAATTTACTCCATCAAGACAAATTAGTCACCAGACTATTTACTTTATCAAGCTGTGACACATCGAATTCCTTCAAATAAATACGTGTCATTTCTTCTGAAGTATGCCCCAGACCAGCACTAATCACAGAAACCGGTGCACCATAGTCACGCGCAAGAGTGGCCCAAGTATGGCGGGCGGTATATGTGGTCAAAGGCACTGCGATGTCAATCATGACAGCAATTTTCTTCAGATATCGATTAATACGCCCCAAGGATAGGCGATACTGCTTATATTCTGAAAGAGATTTTTCGCTAATAATCGGAAACACATATTCTCCCTCAGTTTCATATTTGTCCATTAATTCCTGCATTTGAGGTGTCACGGTAATACGAATTAATTGCTTTGACTTGTGACGAGAATAGGTCAGCACTCCATTGCAAATATCTGATTTCTTCAATAGTACAATATCGACAAAAGCCATTCCTTGGGCATAGAAGCTAAACAAATACAAATCACGGGCAAACTTCAGCTCCGGCATCTCTTCTAATCCCAGGTTTGCCAGAGCTTGAAGATCTTTCCGAGTCAAAGCACGTTTCACCGTTTTGGCGGAACGGGTTTGTGCTTTTGCAAAAGGATATTCTCCATGAGGATGATAGCCATCTGTAACAGCCTGATTATAAAGTGTCCGCAAATTGCGCAAGTAATAGCTCACAGTATTTCCTGTAACCCCGCTGTTATACAGAAAATCTTCATATTGCCGGATAAAACGTAAGTCAATTGCTGACATACGAACATCTGACCCATTCAGAAATTTGGCCAAGGATAAGCGTGTGCTTCTATATGCCGCAGCCGTCCCCTCCTTTTTCAATGTCTTTTTCCGGTCAATTTGTGTATCAATATATCGCAGCAGATAAAATTGTTGTCTGACTTTTTTACGAATGTACTGCGCCAATACATCTTCCACTGTAAAAGATTCAGTTGATCGCTCAAGGTAGCGTATTTGTGTGCGGATCCTATTCTTTATTTTCCGTAGTTCACGATTCATCCTGGCAACGTCTGCAGTGGTAAATGTAGAATCTACGCCATCAATAATCTTCTCTTCCGATTCATCAAATGATTCTTCTTTGATCCGGAAACCCGTATACATCAACTTCTTCCTCCTCTCATGTATCACTTGGAACACTAAAGGGTAACTGCCATTATTCAATCTCCTGCTCTTATTTAGCATAAGTCTAACCGATGTTATCATATTCTTATTTTTTTGTTATGGTAAAATTACAGAGTTCACACGCAAAACAACTCGTATAGTGAAATGTTTTGCTGCATTAAGAATCGTTATGTAATAAATATAGTTAAATTATATTCTCTAAAATATACTCCATATTCATTACATATAATTTATGTGTATACGCATAAAATTAAGATGTACGCTATCAGTCATATATTATTACATATATACATGAATGAGGGAATATATAATTTTGAAAAATCAGAATATTAGGCATAGCTTTGTCTCATGGATTTTAAGGAGCTGCCAGTTTCTTTAAAAGGAACAGGTCGTTCCTCGGTGTGCAACGAAATAGGGCTTCGTGTGCCCCTTAGGGCATATGGAGCCTTTGTTGTACGTTTTCTATTTTTTATGGGGGTTAC